>CAZUAM010000136.1:0-12868 GCA_964618095.1 uncultured Planctomycetaceae bacterium
GAGCACGGCTGACACAGCCGTGGCACGCGAATACCTACCCGACGATGGTCCTATGGATAATCCGGGCTAGGCTCATTTCGCCGTCTTGGGGCTTGCTTCTGCGGGCAACTGACTGAATACTGTTTGATGGTCCCCCCTGGGAGTTTTTGGGGACTCTGCGGCGTCGAGGCATGGTACGCTGCCGCCGTTTGCCCCCAAGCTTGGCCCCCCGGATCCCACCTCCTTGTCCGTCCCGCTGACCGAGATTCCCGGTACCCTTCGGCCGATGCTGAGGCTGGCGATCCCGGTCTTGGCCGAGCAAATGCTGGCGATGCTGGTCGGTTTCTCCGACCGGGTTCTGACCGGGCACTACCTGGAGACGCCTCATCTGGCAGCGATCACGCTGATGTCGTACGTGTTGTGGATGCTTTGGGGCGTGTTCCAGGTGGTGGCCATCGGGGCCACGGCCATGGTGGCCCGGTTCGTCGGTGCGGGCGACTCGAGATCGGCCCGGAGGGTCACCAACCAGGCCCTCGTCGTGGGGGCCGGGGTGGCCGGCTTGGTTGCCCTGGTCGGCGCGGTGCTGGGCGAACAGGCCGTGCACTTCCTGCACCTGGAGGGCGAGGCCGCCGGTCTGGCGACCACCTACCTCCGGTACCTGCTGCCCGTGATGCCGCTGATCATGGTCCAAACGGTCGGCATCGCCTGTCTGCGCGGGGCCGGCGACATGGTCTCCGGCCTGATCATCATGGCGGTGGTGAACCTGGTCAACGTGTCGGTCAGTTGGGCGCTGGTGCTCGGGCTGGGCCCGCTGCCGGAACTCGGCTGGCAAGGCATCGCCATCGGGACGCTGTGCGGCTTCGTGGCGGGCGGGCTGCTGGCGCTGGGTATGCTGGTTCGCGGGCGTTTTGGGCTGCGGATCGAGTGGCGGGGGCTTTGGCCCGACCGGGGCCTGATCCGGCGGCTGTTGCGGGTGGGCCTGCCGGGCGGGGCCGACGTGCTGTCGATCATCGGCTGCCAGCTCTGGTTCCTTTCGGTGATCAACCAACTGGGCGATCGGGCCACGGCGGCCCACGGCGTGGCCATCTGCGTCGAATCGATGGCCTTCCTGCCCGGCGTGGCCTTCCAAATGGCGGCGATGACCCTGACCGGACAGTATCTCGGCGCCCGGGACTTCCGCAAGGCCAGCCGCAGCGTGTGGATGGCGTGCCTGGTGGGCGGCGGCTTCATGGTGGGCATGGGTGTGGTGTTTTACGTCCAGGCCTATCCCCTGGCGCAGTTGTTCGTCAAGTCGGAACAGGCCGACGTGGCTCAGTTGGCGGCGCCGCTGTTGCAGACGGTCGCGCTGGCCATCCCGGCGCTGGCGTTGACGATGATCCTCAGCGGGGCGTTGCGGGGGGCGGGCGACACCCGATGGCCGCTGGTCTTCTCGCTGATCGGCTTCTTGGGCGTGCGGATCCCCGGGGCGTATTGGCTGGCGCTGGAGTCGGTCCGGATTCCCGGCACCGCGTGGATCATCGCCGGCTGTGGCTTGGGGGTCCTGGGTGCCTGGTGCGCGATGGTCACCGACGTGACCGTCCGGGCCGTGCTGGTGGTGTATCGTTTCTGGCACGGCGGATGGAAGCGGGCGGAGGTGTAGCCGCAAGCGGTCGGGTTTCGGGGAGGCGCTGGCGGGCGGAGTGTCGAGAGGGTATCCTAGGGTGGCCTCCAACTGCAAGCAAACGGCGGGCAAACCCGCCCGCTAAACGTTTCTATCACAACTGGTTATGTCTCACATGTGCGCACCACGGGCTTATCCCTCACTGGAAGGCCTGCTCGGCTCGTCGATGCGGGCCTTGGCGATCTCGGCGATGCTGAGTTGCGCCGCCGCGGTTGCCGGTCAGCCGGGCGAGAACGTCGCCCGGGGGAAGAAGTGTACGCTGTTTCCCCGCCCCACTTACAAGCACTGCACCGATCCCGGCGACGAGACGCAACTGACCGACGGGCAGACCACCGAGCAGTACTTCTGGACACAGCGGGGGACCGTGGGCTGGCAGACGGTGGGATATGCCACGATCACTGTTGACTTGGGCGGCGTGGAGCCGATTGGCGGGGTTTCGTTTCGCACGGCGGCGGGCCGGGCGGGCGTCCGCTGGCCCGGGGGAATCCGCGTCTTGACCAGCGACGACGGAAAAACCTACCGCGACTCCGGCGACCTGGTCGCGCTGGACCAGCAGGTCAACGGGCCGTGGCCCGAAGGATATGCCATCCGCCGCCTGGTCACCTCGAAGCTCCGCACGCGGGGGCGGTTCGTGCGGTTTCTGATCTTGCCGGGGCCGGGCAGCCCCTACACGTTCTGCGACGAAGTGGAGGTCTTTCGCGGGCCGGCGGAGCTGCTGCAAGGTGGGCCGGGCGGTGAGCCGATCGGCAGCGTGGAGGAATTGTTCACGCGGTGGCGGATCGAGTGCGGGGTTCGGCGGCGGTTCGAGGCCGACATCGGGGGAATCGAGAGGGCCGTTGGCGATGCGGAGTTGCCCGACGAGTCGATCCGAAGGCGATTGCAGGACCGCCTGGCCGCGGCGGCCGCGGCACTGCGATCGAGCCGCGTTGCGCCGGACCGATCATTCCGGGCGGTGCTGCCACTGAGCGACACCCACGCTCGACTGTTCCAGATCCAGGCCGCGTTGTGGAAGGCCCAGGGCCGGCCGGATCTGAGTTGCCGGGTCCCGCCGGCTTGGGACCCGCCGAGTCTCTTCGCCGTATTGCCGAAAACGAAGACCTCGCCCGGCAGGATCGAGGTCCACGCGATGCGGGGCGAATATCGTGCGGCGGCGCTGAATCTGGCCAACAGTACGGCCCGCCCCCTGGAAGTCCGGCTGCACTTGGAGGGCCTGCCCGGCTCACCCATTCCGGACTACGTGGCAACGCGCGAGGCCCGATGGACCGACACGTCAGAGGGCCGGCCGGTGGTGGCCGCACTTCCGGCCGCCAGACAGGAGGAGGGGGCCTGGGGGATCACGGTGCTGCCCGGGCTGGTTGGCCAGGTGTGGATGACGTTCCACGTGACCGACCTTCCGGCCGGCAGGCATGAAGGTGTGCTGGTGCTGCAATCGGATCGGGCCGGCCGGTTGCGGATTCCCGTCTGCCTGCGGGTCTATCCGCTCGACTTCCCCCGGCGTAGAAGCCTCTTGCTGGGCGGATGGAGCTATACCGACGGGCAGGGACATCGCGGCGTGACGCCGCAGAACCACAGGACACTGGTAGAGCACCTGAGGCGTCACTTCGTCAGCGCCCCCTGGGCGACCTCGGGCGTGATGATGCAGATGGAGTTCGCCGCCGCCGGCACGCTACGGCTGGATACGCGAAGGTTCGACGACTGGATTGCCCAATGGCCGGATGCCCAGCGGCACATGGTTTTCTTGTCCATCGGCAGTAGTTTTGCGGGAGCCGGGATCGGCACGCCGGAGTTCGACCGCCGGGTGGGGGCGTGGATTTCGGCCTGGGTCGGTCACCTGAGGACGAAAGGCATCGGGCCGGAGCGGCTGGGACTGCTCCTGCACGATGAGCCGCACGAGGGGACCGACGTGGCGCCGCTGGTGGCGTGGGCCAGGGCGATTCGCAAGGCGGAGCCCGAGGTGTCGATCTGGGAGGACCCGACCTACCGCGATCCGACCAAGGCCCCGCCGGAGTTGTTCGAGGTCTGCGACGTTCTCTGCCCCAACCGGCCGATGTGGCTCGCCCAGGGCGAACCGTTCAGCCGGTTCTACATCGAGCAGCAGGGCAAGGGCCGGGAGCTGCAGTTGTACTCCTGCTCCGGTCCCGCCCGACTGTTGGACCCGTACAGCTACTATCGGCTCCAGGCCTGGCACTGCTGGCAGATCGGGGCGACGGGCTCGTTTTTCTGGGCCTTTACGGACAACGGCGGGGCTTCCTCGTGGAACCCGTACCTGGCCGCGGCCGGGCCCTATACGCCCTTGTTCCTCGACGAGGAGACGGTCGTCGCCGGGAAGCACATGGAGGCGATCCGCGAGAGTGCCCAGGACTACGAGTACCTGGTGATGCTCCGCAAGGCGGTGGAGAAGGGCAAGGCCGCGGGGCGATCCGACGCCGCGCTGCGGAAGGCCGAGTCGCTGCTGGCCACTGCCGCCGATGAAGTCCTTAACGCCAAGGGTGCGGACCAGCTCCGCTGGCACGATCCCAAGGACCGCAGCGTCGCCGACAAAGTCCGGGTGCGGATCCTGGAGGCGCTGACGTCGCTTCAGAGCAGCCGCTGAATGGAAAAGAGGACCAGGCGATCATTTAGCCGCCGGGCTTGCCCGGCGCGTCGGTAAGCAGCGAACGGGACATCTCTCCGAAGATGCTTGCATTGGCAAGCAGTTCTGGTAGGATTGGGGAACACGTGATCGATGAATCTGCGTCACGGACCAAGGAGCTTGCCATGAAACGACCGCTGTGCACTCTGATCGTGTTGGTGATTGCCGCCGCTTCCGCCTCGGCCGCGGAGAAAGACGAGGTCAAACCGAATAGGCTGACGCCAAAAGAAATCGCCGACGGCTGGATTCTGCTGTTCGATGGCCGGACGACCTTCGGCTGGAAGATCGACGGCGAGGCCAAGGTCGAGAACGGGGTGCTTGTTTTGGGCGGCTCGAAGGCTGCCAAAGCAGAGACAACTGCGGCGTTCGATTGGATGAATGCTGCCCTGGAATTGGAGACCAGTTGGGAAGGGACCACTGGGCCGAGTCTTATGCTGCCGGGCCAAGAGACGCCCTTGAAGTTGGACGATTCTTCAAGAGGCAAGTTCGTGCCACAGAAGGTGAAATCGGAGGGACTCTCACGGGCAAGTAGGGTCAAACGGCAGTTCTTCGAGGCGCCGGCAGGCACCAGGCTTCTTCTGCGCAACGTGAAGTACAGACCGCTCGGCCTGAGGCCGATCTTCAACGGCAAGGACCTCAGCGGCTGGCGGGAGATACCCGGCCGCCGCTCCAAGTTCACCGTCACCGACAAGGGCGAGTTGAACGTCAAAGACGGCAACGGCGACCTTCAGACCGAAGGCCAATGGGCCGATTTTATCCTCCAGCTTGACGTCATTTCCAACGGCACGCATCTCAACAGCGGGATCTTCTTTCGCTGCCTGCCGGGGCAGTTCTGGAGCGGCTACGAGTCGCAGATCCGCAACCAGTGGCGGGGAGACGACCGCAGCAGTCCGGTGGACTACGGCACCGGCGGCATCTACAATCGCCAGCCCGCCCGCAGGGTCGTCTCCAGCGACCACCAGTGGTTCACCAAGACGATCATCGCCCGGGGGAACCACATCGCGGTCTGGGTCAACGGCTACCAGGTAAGCGACTTCACCGATACCCGCCCCCCCAGCAACAACGCCCGCCGAGGCACCAAGCTCGACAAGGGGCCGATCAGTCTCCAGGGGCACGACCCGACTACGGACCTGAGCTTTCGCAACATGCGGATTGCGGAACTGCCCAGGCAGGGGAAGGGCGAGTAGGCGTCGGACGCCGGGGGCGGGAGAACGGGCACCCGGGCGCGACCACCGGTCGCGGCTTTCTGAGGACCCGTAGGATACGGGAAACGCATGCCCTACGACGGCTTGGTTTCGTTCTTTTTTGGCTTGGTCTTTAACCCGGTTTCCTCGGCCCACGCCTCCCACTTGCGGCTCATTGCCTTGACGCGCTCGGGGTATCGCTGGGCGAGGTCGTTGGTTTCGGTGCGGTCGGCGGTGAGGTCGTAGAGTTCCCATTGGCGGACGGTCTTGTCCCAGGTGAGCTTCCATTTGCCCTGGCGGACGGCCCGGTTGCCGGCCCACTCCCAGTAGAGCGTGTCGTGGCCCCGGCGGGTCTTGCCCCGGAAGATCGGCACCAGGCTCTTGCCTTCGACGGGGATGATCTCGCGGCCGTTGTACTCCTCGGGGTACTCCGTCTCGGCCAGCTCGATGCAGGTGGGCATGAAGTCGATGATGTGGCCGACCTGGCGGGTGATTGTGCCGGGCTTGATTACGCCGGGCCAGCGGGCGACCAGCGGCGTGGCGATGCCGCCCTCGTGGGCCCAGGCCTTGTAGCGGCGGAACGGCGTGTTTTGGGCGTAGGCCCAGGGCCGGCCGCAGGCCACGTAATACTCCTTCGGCCCGGGAGTCCGGCTGGTCACCGTCCCGCCCGGGTTTTCGGCACAGCCGCCGTTGTCGGAGAGGAACATCAGGAGTGTGTTGTCGGCGACACCGGCTTGTTTCAGCGCGTCGAGGATCCGCCCGATGCCCTGGTCCATCGAGTCGATCATCGCCGCGTAGACCGCCATCCGGAGGTCCTCGTACTGTTTGTTCTTTTCCTCGTCCCACGATCCGGTCTGCGAGTCGCGGCCGGGCAGTCTCCAGTCGGGATCGATCAGTCCCATTTCGATCTGCCGCCGGTGCCGGCGGCGCCGCAGCTCGTCCCAGCCGATCATGTATTTGCCCCGGTACCTGGCGATGTCCTTGGGCTTGGCGTGCAGGGGATAGTGGGGGGCGGTGTAGCAGACGTGGACGAAGAACGGCTTGCCCGCGGCGGCGAACCGGCGGATGGTCTGAGCGGCGTGGTCGGAGAAGGCGTCGGTGGTGTAGAAGTCGTCGGGAAACTCCTTTAGGAGCCGGTCGTTGTGACCGAAGCTGCGGACGCGGCCGCCCTTGTACGGCGGGTCGGGCCGGACGGGGTCGAAAAAGTTGCAGCAGCCGTCCAACAGCCCGTAGTACTCGCCGAACCCGCGGCGGAACGGGTGGGTCGTCTGGCCTCGGCCCAGGTGCCACTTGCCGCTCAACGCGGTCTGGTAGCCGGCCGCGCCGAGGACCTCGCCGATGGTGACCATGTTCCGGCGCAACAGTCCGCCCCTGCCCCGGCGCGGGTGCAGGCCCGTTACGACCGACGCCCGCGTGGTGGTGCACTTGGCGCAGTTGTAGAACTGCGTGAAGCGGAGCCCCTCGGCGGCCAGGCGGTCGATATTGGGCGTGCGGATCTCGCCGCCGTAGCAGCCGACGTCGGAGAAGCCCATGTCGTCGCACATGATCAGCACGACGTTGGGCCGCTTGCCGGCCGCCGCTGCCGATGAGACGCCGACAGACAGGCAGGCTGCGATCAGCCCGACGATAACCGGAATACCGTTAGTGGATACATTCACCTTAGATCGTTTCATCTGCCTTCCTTTTTCCCTCTGGGGCCCACGCGGAGCCTGGGAACGAGAGAGACCATGGCGCCCCGTTACTCGCCGCCTGCATCGATTGTCAATTCAGCCGGGCCGACCAGGTAAATCGGGGCCTCGGAAAGCGTCAACCGTAGGCGGCCGGCCTGGGCGGCGAGTTTCAGCGGCTCGCCGAGGTGGTTGAACGCCTGGAGGATCGACCCCTTGATGTCCACATTATAGTTTCGGGCCTCGCCGGCTCGCCACAAGGCCCAGGCCGTCTTGCCGTCGGGGCGTTGCCAGCTTGGGTGGTAGACGTCTCCGGAATGCCACGCCTGTTCGAGGACCTTTGATCCGGCAGGCCGGGCGCGGGCCAGGGTGGCCAGGGCGGTATAAGCCGGCTTGGGCTTCAGATCACGGTGGACCATGCCGAAGTGGTGCTCGTTGTAGTCGGGTCTTCCTTCCGGGGCCTGGAACTCGTACCAGAAGATCACGTCTACGCCGGCCTGGAGGGCCAGCAGGTAGGACCGGGCAAGCATCTGCGATTGCCGGGGCTCGCTCACCCCGCGGCGGCCCCGGTGCGTCGGCCAGCCCATTTCGGTGATCCAGATCGGTTTGCCGGCGTCGCCGTGCTTCTCCATCAGCCGGCGGAGCCGTACGAGGTCGTCGTAAAGCGGGCGCTGTTCGGGCGAACTGGGATAGCGGTACGGATGGACGTTCATGACGTCGAAGGCATCCTTGCCGCCGGCGGCGTAGACGCCCTCGAGATACGACCAGGGGATGCCCGATACGCCGCCGTGCAACACGACCAGCTCCGGGTCGATGCGTTTGATCGTCTGATGCGTGGCCTTCAGGAGCTTGGCGTAGTCTGCCGGGTTGGGTTTGTCTTTCCAGAATCCTTCCAGGTCGGGCTCGTTCCAGACTTCCCAGTAGCGGAGGCGGTCCTTGTAGCGGGTGACCACGCGGCGGACGTAGTCGAGCCACTTGTCGAGATGTTCGTGGGCCGGGCGGGCCCAAGCTACGTCGTAGTCGAGGATGGGCAGGAGGCGGACGCCCGCCGCTTCGGCCCAGGCGACGGTTTCGTCGAGGTGATCGAACCGCCAGACCCCCGGCCGGCGCTCGACGCCGGACCAGGAGAAATCGGTCCGGACCCAGCCGATGCCCGCCTTGCGCATCAGCGCGAGTTCTCTGCGGGCGAAAGGGTGCTCGTCGCCACGGGAGATATGGGCGCAGACGGCGTAGGGGCGGTGGCCTTTCTGATCGTCCGCTGCGGCCGGGGCTGCCCACAACGAGCAGGTCCCAATCCAGATCAGTGTGCAAGGCAGTGCGGTCATGTTGACGTGCTCCTTGGGATTGGCGGTTCTTGGCTGGCGCGACCAGCGGTCGCGGCTTTATGTGTAGGCCTTTTGCATGTCCGATCGGGTCCTGATATATTATCTGTATTCGGTTGTGGAATCCACCCCCTGCCAGTTGAGGAGACTTGCCATGCGAAAGTTCCCGGCCGTACCGTTACTTGGCTTGTTGATCCTATTCTCGGCTGCCGTGGCCCACGGGGCGCCGCCGCCGAACTTCGTGGTGATCTTCGCCGACGACCTGGGGTACGGCGACCTGGGCTGTTACGGGCATCCGACCATCGCCACGCCGAACCTGGATCGGATGGCGGCCGAGGGCCAGCGGTGGACCGACTTCTACTCGGCCGCCCCGGTGTGCACGCCCAGCCGGGCGGCGCTGCTGACCGGGCGGCTGCCGATCCGCAGCGGGATGTGCGACGACCGTCGCCGGGTGTTGTTTCCCAACTCGGCCGGCGGGCTGCCGCCGGAGGAGATTACCATGGCCGAGGCGCTGAAAGAGCTGGGCTACGGCACGGCGTGCATCGGCAAGTGGCATCTGGGTCACCTACCGAAGTACCTGCCTACCAGCCAGGGTTTCGACTCGTACTTCGGCATCCCCTACTCGAACGACATGGACCGGGTGGCGGATTCCCCCGGCGGCCGGAAGGCCTTCTGGAATCCCAAGCCCGAGTATTGGAACGTCCCGCTGATGCGAAACCAGAAGATCGTCGAGCGGCCGGCCGATCAGACCACGATCACCCGGCGTTACACCGAGGAGGCGATCCGTTTCATCAGGGCCAGCCGGGGCAAGCCGTTCTACTGCTACCTGGCCCACAACCTGCCGCACGTGCCGCTGTTTGCCTCCCGGGAGTTTCAAGGCCGCAGCCGGCGGGGCCTGTTCGGCGACGTGGTCGAGGAGATCGACTCGGGCGTGGGGCGGATCCTCCAGACGCTGCGGGACTTGCAGCTCGAGCAGCGGACGCTGGTGGTGTTCACTTCGGACAACGGCCCCTGGCTGATCTTCAACCAGCACGGCGGCTCGGCCGGACTGTTGCGCGACGGCAAGGGGAGCACCTGGGACGGGGGGATGCGCGAACCGGCCCTCTTCTGGTGGCCCGGCGTGGTCAAGCCCGGCGTGATTCACCAGATGGGCTCGACGATGGACGTATTTACGACCTGCATCAAGCTGGCGGGCGGGAAGGTGCCGGCGGATCGGGTGATCGACGGGGTGGACATCTCGCCGGTGCTTTTGGGCCCAGTGTGTCCACGGCAGATTGGGCCGAGTCCGCGGAAGACGATGTTCTTCTACCGCGGCACGAAGCTGTATGCGGTGCGTCACCGGAAGTTCAAGGCCCACTTTATCACCCAGCCGGCCTACGGGGGCGGCAAGGCCCAACAGCACGACCCGCCGCTGTTGTACAACCTCGGCCACGACCCGGGGGAGAAGTTCGACGTGGCCGCCGACCACCCCGAGGTGATCGCCGAGATCCGCAGGATCGCCCGGGCCCATCGGGAGGAAATGGAGCCGGGCGAGCCGCAATTGGGTAAGCTCATTGCCCGGCAATAATGCAGGGAAGTCGCCCGCTTGGGGGCTATGGATACCTCTGGCAGGCTCTTTGGCGGCGGCTACCGCCGCCATTTGACCAACGGCAGGGGACGCTGTTACAATAGCGGCAGCATTCGTGTCCCCATGCTCACACAGACCCAGTTTGATGGCCTTAGCTTAAAAGGAGATTGATGATGAGAGGCCTGGCCAAGTTTGTTTGTCTTTCGACCCTCGGTCTGCTGGTGCTCGTGCCGCTTGCGGCAGTGGCCGGCGAGGACCAAGGTTTCAAGCCCATCTTCGACGGCAAGACGCTCGAAGGCTGGGACGGCAATCCCAAGTTCTGGCGCGTCGAAGACGGCTGCATCGTCGGCGAGACTACCAAGGACAACCCCAGCCGGGGTAACACCTTTATCATTTGGCGGGGAGGAAAGCCGGCCGACTTCGAGCTGAAGGTCGAGTATCGGCTCAGGAACCACAACTCGGGGATCCAGTTCCGCAGCTTCGAGGTTCCCAAAGAAAAGTGGGTCGTCGGCGGCTACCAGTCTGACATTGAGGGCTCCGGCCAGTTCACCGGCATCCTCTACGGCGAGCGTTACCGCGGCGTCCTGGCCCAGCGCGGTGAGAAGACCGTCATCGGCGATGACCACAGGCCCAAGGTGGTGGGCAAGGTGGGCGACTCGAAAGAGCTGTTCTCGAAGATCAAGGGGGAAGGTTGGAACGAGTTTCACATCATCGCCAGGGGCAACCATATCACGCAGAGCATCAACGGCCACACGATGGTCGAGGTGACCGACGAAGACACCAAGATGCGGCGTGCCGACGGGATCATCGCGCTGCAACTGCACGCCGGGCCGCCGATGAAGGTCGAGTTCCGCAACATCCGGCTGAAGGAGCTGAAAAAGGCAGTCGAGGCCACCAAGCCGGCCGGTAAGAAGAAGATCGTGCTGATCGCCGGCCGCCGCAGTCACGGCTACGGCAGCCACGAACACAACGCCGGCTGCCTGCTGCTGGCCAAGTGCCTTAATGCGAGCGGCCTGGGCATTGAAACAGCGGTCTACCAGAGCGGCTGGCCCAAGCAGCCGGACGCCCTGAAGGGCGCCGACGCGATCGTGATCTACTGCGACGGCGGGGGGGGGCACGTGCTCAACCCCCACCTGGAAGAAGTCGACAAGCTGATGAAGCAGGGCGTGGGCCTGACCTGTCTCCACTACGGCGTGGAGGTTCCCAAGGGCAAGTCGGGCGATAAAGTGAAGGACTGGATCGGCGGGTATTTCGAGACGTTCTGGTCGGTCAACCCGTTCTGGGTCGCCGATTTCAAGAAGCTTCCCGAGCATCCCATCACCCGGGGCGTCAAGCCCTTTAAGATCAACGACGAGTGGTACTACCACATGCGGTTTATGGACGACATGAAGGGCGTGACCCCAATCCTCACGGCGGTTCCGCCCGACAGCACCCGGGAGCGGGGCGACGGGGCCCACAGCGGCAACCCGACGGTGCGGGCCCGCAAGGGCATGCCCGAGCACGTGGGCTGGGCCCGGGTGCGTCCCGACGGCGGACGCGGCTTCGGCTTTACCGGCGGCCACTGGCACTGGAGTTGGGGCAACGACGACTTCCGCACGGTGGTCCTCAACGGCATCGTATGGACCGCAGGCGTCGAGATCCCCGACGGCGGCGTGCCCTCGAAAACACCCACGTTCGATGAGCTCCTGGAAAACCAGGACTATCCGGCGCCGAAGAACTTCACCCCCGAGCGGGCACGGAAACTGATCGAGCCCTGGCGCTAGTGGTCCGTCAAGCTCGATTCGACGCTTTGGCAATAGCCGGCACGCAACGCGTGGGGGTATCGTCCCCGGCGGACGTTGTCCGCCGGCTATTGGCACGGAGGGTAGGGTGCGTGGCCCGGGCCGCGCGAGCGCCCGGGTCCACCCACGATTTCCGCTGGGCGTCTGCACGAAATGGCCAAGAAGCAGGTTTACGTGGGAACCTCCGGCTGGACGTATGACGACTGGTCGGGACCCTTTTATCCCGAAGACGTCAAGGGGCCCGAGCGGCTGTCGTTCTATGCCCAGCGGTTCGATACGGTGGAGGTCAACGCCAGCTTCTACCGCATTCCGACCCAGCCGATGATCGACGCCTGGAACCGCCGGCTGGCCGCCGGGTTCCATCTGGTCTTGAAGGGGTCGCAGACGGTCACCCACCTGAAGAAGCTTCGCGGCTGTGAAGAGCCGCTGGAGACGTTCCTGGAGCGGGCGCTTCAACTGCGGACCTTGCGGGTGATCCTCTGGCAGCTTCCGCCATCGTTGCACAAGGACGTGGCCCGGCTGGATGAGTTCCTTTCGGGCCTGCCCGGGAAGGTCCGCCACGCGGTGGAGTTCCGCCACGGGAGCTGGTGGGACGACGAGGTGGCCGCCACGCTCTCACGCCATGCGGCCGCATTTGTGGCCATCAGCCACCCCAGCCTGCCCGACGCCTTCTACCCCACGACCGATTTCTTGTACCTCCGCTTTCACGGGGTGGGCAAGGACCTTTACCGCTACGACTACTCCCGAGAAGAACTGGCCGATTGGGCCACGCGGCTCAAGCCCCACCTGCCCGGCCGGACGCTGTACGCCTTCTTCAACAACGACTATAACGCCAACGCGCCCCGTAACGCGGTGGTCTTTCAGGAATTGCTCGAAGGCAAGGGCTAAACGGCCAGCGCCGGAGCATTGGGCTGCCGCAGAAGCGGGCATGAGAGGTGCCGTCGGATACGAACGTGGTATAATAGTCTGCGGATCGCGCTGCCGGGGAATGCACAGCCCTCTGGCGAAGCCTATCGGATTTGCCGCTAACCCGGATTATTCAAGAATTCGGGAATTCTTGAGCCTCCAAGGGTATC
>CAZUAM010000137.1:0-12862 GCA_964618095.1 uncultured Planctomycetaceae bacterium
AACGAGATTATCCTAACTGGCGCTCGCGGCCAAGGAGCGGCACGCACTTGAGCTACTCGGAATATCGACCGTTCGTGAGCTCATGTGTCTTGATCTCGGTGCGGTGCTAAGACTGCGCGGATACGGGGAGACGACGTATACTTCATTGCGAGGCACACGGAGCAGATTGCGCGGAATTCTCGCCGATCTTGGGCAAGTTGCCGAGGAAGATACAAGTTTCCTCCAGACCGAGATTGAAGACTTATCACTGACCACACGCGCCCGTAACGTTCTGCGCCGTCTTGGTGTCAGCACGATCGCGGATTTACTGGCGCTTGGCCTCGCAGAGCCTCCCAAAGTACGTGGGTGTGGGACTATCACCTATCAGCACCTTGTTGACACACAGGCAGACCTAAGAGGTCAGGTCCCCGCAGAGGAAGCGCCCACCCCTCCGGACACGAAGACAATCGCCGCCGCCTCGGCGCAGGCTGAGCGGGACAGCTGGCTTGCCCTTCCGTTCTTCTCTGGAGTAAGAGGGCACGGAATCACTGCGCCAGACCTTCATCAATCATATCTCCCCAATACCGCCGTCGAGTACCTCAGACTGCCCAAGAGAGCCTCCCGTGTCATCCGTAATGCGGGTATCGAATGCCTCGGGCAGTTGCTGCTCACTTCCTGGAAGGACCTCCTTCCTCGACGGAGCTTCGGTAGACTCAGCCTGGGCAAGAGTCAGAAACTGGTTGCCGAGTTTCTCCGCGACTCGTTAGATATCAGCATTCCTCCCACAGTAGACTACTCATCCCCGAATGCGTTTTTGGCTTCATTGGTTTCCCCAGTGCTGAGACGCGAGCGCGAGAGAAGCGTATTTCTCCTGCGAGTCGGCTGGGGTGGGGAGCCGCGCACCCTTGAGGACCTAGGACAAGAGTACGGCCTCACGCGCGAGCGCATCCGCCAGATCGAGCGAGAAGCACAAAAGAAGCTAACAAGCTGGCACGCGCGGTCGGCGCTTTCTCCACTGCGCGAATTTATCGTCGGGTTGTTGAAAGAAAGTGGTCCTCTGCTGGCATTCGGATCGATCTGCCGAGAACTTCAGCGCGTACATCACTGGGATTTTCCACTCAACACGAAAGTTATTGAAAAACTTCTCCCCGCATTTCCGGATCTTAAGCGCGTGCAGAACGAGTTCGTTTGCCTCACAGTAACCTTGAAGCCGCGCCGCGATTAAGGACTACTTGTCCCCAACCCAATCGAAAGCAGGATCGGTTACGCCCTGATGCCAACGCGCTCCCAGCCGCGGCGCTTACCATTGTTCAAACTGTTGCGAGATACGTACTATCCGCTTGTGTGCATCTCGTAACAAAGCAGCAGGTCGTTGTGGCGCAGGTAGAGCTTCCCGTCGTGGATCACCGGATGGGGCCAGGCGGGACCGTCGGCGGTTTCGGGCTCGAACGTGCCTTTGACGCGGAACTCGTCCGGGGTGGCCTCGACCAGGGCGACCGGGCCCCGGTCGTAGCGGAAGATGATGTGGCCGTCGGCGTAGAGGACCGAGGCCGAGCCGCGGGCCAGCGGCTTTTGCTTCCAGGCAATCTTGCCGGTGGCCAGATCGAGGCAGACTGGGGCGCCGCGGTTCTGGCCGCTGCCGGCGTAGACGTGATTGCCCACCAGCACCACGCCGCCGTGATGGTTCTCAAAATCCCTGGGGCGGAGCGCGTAGATCTCCTTGGCCTCGAAGGCATCGCCGTCACGGACGATCTCCAGAAGCGCGCACCCTCTTTGGTAGGCGGTTGTGACGAAGACGTAGTTGCCGCGGACCACCGGCGTGGGGATGTTGGCCACCTCGTTGGCGATTGCGTTGTAGCCCCAGAGGAACCGCCCGGTGTCGGCCTCTACGCCGGCCACTCCGCGGCCGAGCAACTGGACGTATTGACGCACTCCGCCGACCTCGGCGACGACCACGGACGAATAGGCGGCCCCGTCCTTGCCCCGCGGGCCGAACTGGGGAACGGCAGATTTCCAGATCAGCTCGCCGGAGAGCTTGTCCAGCGCCACGATTGTGGCGTCGTCGGCTCCGGGGGTGCAGACCAGCCGGTCGTCGTCGACCAGCGGCGATTCGCTGTACTTCCAGCCCGACATCATCTTGCCGCCGTAGTTGCCCGGAAGATTCTTCCTCCAGACGACGTTTCCCGTCTCCTTGGCCAGGCAGACCAGATCGCCGTCGGTGCCCAGCGCGTAGACGAGCTGTCCGCTGACCGTGGGCGTGCACCGCGGCCCGTCGGTAAATGGCTCGCCCACGCGGGTTGCCCAGAGTTCTTCGCGGGTGGCCAGGTCGTAGGCGACGACGTACTGGGATTCGCCCTCACGGTCGCGCTCCTGGTCGCCCATGGTGAAGATCTTGCCGCCGGCGATCGAGACCGTCGAGTATCCTTTCCCCAGCCCTTCCAGCTTCCAGAGTAGTCTCGGGCCGCCTTCCGGCCACTGCTGCAACAGCCCGATCTCGCGGCAGACGGAGTCGCGGCCCGGGCCGTGGAACTGCGGCCAGTCTTCTGCTCCCGCGACGGGAATGATCGGGCTTTCGGGCAGGAGGACCTTGACCGAGCCTCCGCCGGGCGTATCGGGTTCGTCCGGTGGGCCGCCGGCCCTGGTCGGGTCGATCTTTGCCAGGATCTCCTCCCAGCGGGCGCGCCCTCGTTCGGAAGTCTTCCGGATGACCTCTTCGAGGGCGGGGATAGCGGCCTTGGCCTTCGGCCCCATCTCTCCCAAGACGATAGCCGCGCGGATGGGGGCATTGCCCGGCCCGCTGCGAACGGTCTTCGCCAGCGCCGGCACGGCCTCCGCCCCGATCGCCTCGAGCGCGTCCATGCAGGCGACGCGAATCCAGGGTTGGGCGTGATCCAGCTTCGCGGCCAGCGCATCGGCCGCCGGAGCCGCCTCCGGCCCAATCTGCTTCAGCTCGTCGGCGGCGGCGACGATTGCCGTATGATCGTCGCTGTCCAACGCCCGAGTCAGGGCCTCGACCTTCTTGGCGAGCTGTTGGCGGTTGTCCTGATCGTCCGCTTTGTCGGCGGCTACCGGTTTGGCGGGTTCACGTGTACACCCGATACACACGACGGCAACGGCCGCCAACAGACAGAATCGTCGCATGGCATGGTGCTCCGTCGCTGAGGACTCGGTGCAGCGCCGCGTGGCCGCGGCGGCTAAACGGTCCCTTCGCAAAACTGCTCAACGCTGTTCAGACCTCGTATTCGCGGTCCTTCATGGTCGTGGCTGGCCGATGCGGCTGCCCGGTCAGTGCGGCCACGATCTTCTCGACGTGCTCGTGACAGTTTTCGATGAACAACTGAAACCGCTGCTGGGTGCCGGCCGCCGCAACGCCCGCTACGTAGAGCCCCCGCACGTCCGTCTCCATGCTCTCCGGAGAGAAAACCGGCGCCCGCTGCTCACCCTGCAACGTGACTCCGGCACCCTCGAAGAGCCGCATATCCGCCACGAAGCCGGTCGCCAAGAGGACGAAGTCTACTGGACGGATGATCGGCGTCCGAGAAGTGGGCTGGCCGTCTTGCGCCGGTGCCAGGACGACGTGCTGCGGGGTGATTTCGATCGGCACGGTCGCCGGCAGAAAGCCGATTCGGCCCTCGCGGACCAGCAGCGAGATCTCGCTCAAAAGGTGCGGCTTGACGGCCCGGCCGCCGAACTCCGGCCGGCGGTAGCTGATCGCCACCTGGGCTCCGCAGCGCCAGCACCGCAAGGCCGCCTCCAGGGCGGAGTTCCTGCCGCCGACCACCAGCAACCGCTTGCGGAAATAGGGGTGCGGGTCCTTGAAGCAGTGGCTCACGTGCGGCAGGTCCTCGCCGGGGACGCCGATCTTCCTTGGCCCGGCCATACCGCCGGTGGCCAACACCACCCGCCGGCATTGGTAGGTGTGCTCGCCCGTTTGCGCCCTGGTTCGCAGTTCAAAGCCCTCTTGGCAGGGCCGTACTTCGACCACGCTTTCATAGGTGTTGACCGTTAGATCGAGCCGGGTGACGATCGCCCGAAGATAGGCCAGATAGGCCTCGCCGGTTGCCTTCTGCTGATCGACGTTTTGGAAGGGGAAGCCGGCGACGGCGACCCGCTCGGGCGAGCTGAAAAACTGGGTGTTCGACGGCCAGTTGAAGATCGTCTGCCCGATCTGCCGGGTCTCGAAGTGGAGGTAATCGACCCCGGCGCGCTTCAGTGCCGCGGCCAGCTCCAGGCCGATAGGGCCGGCTCCCACAATCGCCACGTCGGCCGCGGCTCGATGCTCGGAACTCGCCTTGCTGATGGCTGGTGCTCCCTGGCCACGCCTGCCGGGTGACGCTCACCCAGTCCGTCCTGGGACTGCGCAGGACCCCAGAATACCCCGATCGCCGGGTACGTGCAAGCATGGTGGCAAGGGGACGGGCCGGCATTTCTCTCCGTTTTCCGTGTCCCCGCCCGCTTGCCCATCGTGCCCGCCTTGACCGCCACGACGGCCAGCGGACCGAGTGCTAGCGTCCCGGCCACCGGCACTGCACGTATCCGGCTGCCGGTGCCGATTGGGCTTTCCTCCCAGAGAGAGGTCGTGTATACGTCCGCAGTCAGATTTACACATTGCTCTAATCCCGCATCGGCATGGAGGTGGTTGCGATGGACTCGTCGAGTTCGCTGGCCTACATCGATCCGGGTTCCGGCACACTGATCGTACAGGCGATCCTTGCGGCGGTGCTCGGGGGCCTGTTTTCCGTGGGAGGCCTCGTGCGGAGACGCTTCGGCTTGCTCGCCAGGCGTAGAGTCCCGGATCGCGACCTTGCAGACTAACGTCCGACACAATGATTGTTGCCCCTCGACCCCCGAGCACTAGCCGCCGTGTGGCCGGGTCGTTTCGAGATCCGTCGGGCTACGTCTTTCGACGCGGAGAGCGCGTCTTCCGGGCAATCGACGGGCGGTGTCACCAGGTGCTGGACGATCTTGCGCGCGACGCCACGCTCGATCGGCTGGTGAGCGAGGGTTGGATCGTCCCTACCCAACTAATCGAGGCCCCGGACGTCCGGGCGCAGCTTGCGGCAGAAAACCCGGGCTACGCGCACTTCCTGGAACACCAACCGGTCCGGCCGATTACGTATCCCTACGAATGGTCGGTGTCGATGCTGGCGGACGCGGCCGTTCATACGCTCCAGATGCAGCTTCGGTTGCTGGAGGTGGGCTGCTCGCTGAAGGACGCCAGCGCCTACAACGTGCAGTTCGTCGCCGGCCGTCCGACGTGGATCGACCTGGCCTCGATCGAGCGGCCCCGGCGGAGAGATCTCTGGTACGCCCTGGACCAGTTCAACCGGATGTTCACCTTCCCGCTGCTGTTGTGTCGGCACGCCGGCTGGGACCTGCGGTCGTACTTTCTGGGCGGGCCGGGGGGGCGCTGCGTGGAAGAGGTGGTGCGGGCCGCCGGCCGGTTGGGCCGCTGGCGTCCCGGTTTTCTGCTCGATGCGACCCTGCCCCATCTGATGGCCCGGCTGGTCCACGGTCGCAACCGAGCGTCCGAACCGCAGCCTGTCACGGCGTCGCAAGGCGACGGTCGCCCCCAGCGGTGGAACCTGCTGCGGCTGCGGCGGAAAGTCCGGCGGCTGGCCGCGGGCTACCGTCCGGGGGGGAATTGGACGAAGTACACCGCCGAGTGCGGCTACGACGAGATTGCCGAGAGGGCCAAAAAGGATCTCGTTCGAGAGTTCCTGGCCGCCGGCCGGCCCGGCTCGGTGTTGGATCTCGGCTGCAACACGGGCGACTACAGCTTCCTGGCTGCTGAATGTGGCGCCCGGGTGATTGCCGCCGACAAAGACCACGATGCCATCGAGCTGCTCTACCGCCGGCTCCGCAAGAGCCAGGCGCGTATTGCGCCGATGGTCGTAGACCTGATGAGCCCCAGCCCCGGGCTGGGCTTTCGCAATCGGGAGCATCCGAGTTTCTTCGAGCGGGCCGGCGGCGAGTGCGTGCTGGCGTTGGCGTTGGTGCATCACCTGATCCTGAGCGGCAACCTCTCGCCCGAGGCGATTTGCGATCAACTGTTCGATCTGAGCGAGCGGGACCTGGTGGTGGAATACGTCCCGTCGGACGATCCCATGTTCCGGCGACTTCTGGCCGGGCGGATCGAGCGCTTTGATGAACTGACGTTGCCCAGGTTCCGCGAGACGTTCCAGCGGCGTTTTCACCTGCTCCGCGAGGCCGGCATTCCCAACTCCCAGCGGACCCTGCTGTTCTTTCGCAAGCGGACATGAGGCCCGATGACGGAGAAGACCACTGCGATGAAGCACGACGGCTGGGGTGTGCGGGTTTATCCGTACTTGATCGCGCTCAGCTTCCCGCTGTGCACGTGGCTGAATAATCTCTGGGAGGACCCGACCGCCGTCGAGGTGGGAGTCACGTTCGGCTTGACGCTGCTGTTTGTCGCCGCGGCCGATGGCGTCCTGCGTTGGCGGCTGCGCGATGCACACAGCCGATCGCTCTGGCTGGTGCTGGTGGTCGTCGGCTTTCTCGGCTACGGCCACGGCTTCGGGCTTCTCAACGGGTGGGTGCGAATCCAACACCGCCACTTTGCCCCGTGCTGGGTGGTTGCACTTGGATTGGCGGCCGGTGGTCTGCTTCTGATTCGCGGCAGGAAGCTCGGCGCGGCGGTTTCGCGCTTCGCGCAGAACACCAGTTGTCTTCTCATCGCGGCACAGGTTGTTTGGGGGCTGCCCGTTGCCTGGACCCTGTTCGGCGGGCATGACGGCTGCCCGCCGCCGCCGGAACCTGGGCCTGCGGTTGCCGGGTCCCGTGCTGCTGATCCACCCCGATCGCGGCCGGATATCTACTACGTCATCCTCGACGGTTACGCCCGCCGCGACGTCTTGAAGCTGCTCTACGGGTTCGACAATCGGGAGTTTCTCGATGCGCTCGAATCGCGCGGATTCTACGTGGCCTCCGGGGCCCGATCGAACTACTCGCAGACGCGGCTGTCGCTGGCCTCTTCGCTGAGCATGGACTATCTGCCGCCGATACCGCCGGAGGCCTCTTCCGACTTGCTGCGTCAGCAGATCCGCCGATTGCGAAAGCACGGCCGCGTGGTCCGGCGTCTGCGAGAGCTGGGGTACCGATACCGGTACGTCGGCTCGATGTACTTTCCGGTAGATGCCGCCGCCGATGAGGAACTGTCTCCCTCCGGTGCCGGTCGCACGTACATCCGCGCCTTCCTGGCCACCACCGCATTGCAATCGGTTGAAAGGGCCTTGCGCCTGGGCGGGTACTTGCAGGACCCGGTGGGGATCAACGAATTCCAGTTCCGCGCCATCGCTGGTGCGAAGTGCAGTCGGGCTCCACTGTACACGTTTGCCCACGTGGCCTGTCCCCACGAGCCGTACGTCTACGGCCGGCATGGGCCGCTGCCCCGTCCGATTCCCGCGGATGAGGCCACCGCAAGCGACTACGTGGCGCAGTTGCAGTATCTCAACCGGCGCGTCCTGGAGTTGATCGATGCGATCGACCGGACCAGCGGACCGGAAGCGGTAGTCCTGTTGCAGGCGGACCACGGCAGCGATCTGCTGGGGATGCCAAGGCATCCGGACGCCAAGGGGCTGTTCGAGCGGATGTCGATCTTCAGTGCGTATCGCTGTCCGGCCCGGGTCCGCCAACGGCTCTATCCCACGATCACGCCGGTGAACAGTTTCCGCGTGTTGCTGGCGGGGCTGTTCGGCGACGACCTGCCGCTGCTCGAAGACCGATCGCTTTACTCCTCTTATGAGGCCCCCTTCGATTTTGTCGAGGTCTCTCCACAAGGATCCTCTCTCTACGCCGTTTCGAGCATGGGCGAACGAGCCACCGACCTTGTCGCCGGTGATCGGCCGATCGCCACGAACCGTCCTCAGTCGCCGAGGCTTGACCGGTCGCCGCCGACGCCACGTTGAGCACGGGCAAGCTGGTGAACCCCCACCAGAGACGGGGTAGGGTTGTGGCTGCCGGTTGCAAGGATATTCCTCAGTCTGCTAGGATATCTCGCTGTCGGCGGCGGCGACCTCTGCCCGGTGCCCAACATACCCCCGCAAAAAACGCCGCTGCCGGCCGGACTCTCCGCCGGGCAGGAGGTTGAGGTGTGCGATGGTCCGGCGCGCGGACCGGCCTGGTTCCGAAGGTTCCTGTTCCCACCCTTTTTGCGAGGAGTGTCGTGATGGCAAGAACGTTGTTGAGTCTGGCCCTGGCGTTGTTCGTGGGGCTCAGCGCGGCCTATGCCGGTGATGCCGCCACCGCGAAGACGGGCAGGCGGGCGAAGCCTGCCGCGAAACCGGCGCCGAAGAGACCCGCGGTCGATGCGGCCAGGGCCGCCGCAGCCAAGCGGGCTGCCCAGCGAGCCGCTGCGCTGAGGAAATTGCCCCCGATAGCAAGAGCGGCCGCCTCTGCCAAGCAGAGGGCCTACGAGGCCAAGGGTAAAGTCTTTCAGGCGGAGCGGGACCTTACCCAGGCCAAAGTGGCAGTAATCACCGCCAAGCAGCGATTCAAGCAGGCCAAGAGGATGGCCGCCGAGGCGGAGAAATATGCGGCCGAGGCTGCCAAGAGGGCCGAGACCGAAAAGAAGCAGATGTACGCCCGGCAGAAAGCCCAGGCCGAGACCAGACAGAAAGCCGAATCCGCCAGACGGAAGGCCGAGACACGAAAAAGGGTGATTGACGTCAAGAGGAAGGCTGCCGCTGCAAGAAAAACCGCCCCCAGGAGGCCCGCCGTCAAGAGGCCGGCTCCCCGGAAGCCTGTCCCGAAGAAACCCGTTGTGAAGAAGCCCGTCACGAAGAAACTTGCCCTCCGGAAGCCCGCCGTAAGGCCTGCCCAGAAGAGGCCGGTGGCCGTGGCCATCGGGCGACAGGGGTTCGCAGTCAGGGCGCCGGCCCGGACCCCGACCTACTACGCGGTCCCGGGGTATTGGTCGCTGCGGACCGAGAGCGTGCAAAAGGAACTGAAGCTGTCCGACGAGCAGAAGAAGAAGCTCAAACAGATCAGCAAGAGCTACTATGACCAGATCCGGCAAGGCCCCCAGCAGGACTTGGCGAAGTACCGCGAGATGTCGCCCGAAGAGCGCAGGAAAAACTACGGCCAGATCGCCGAGAAGCGGAGACAGCGGCTGGACGCCGCTCGCAAACAGGTTGAGGCAGTGCTGACGGCGGACCAGTTGGACGCCTTGAAGACCATCGAGTTCCGCACCCGCGCCGCCAGCTTGCTGCGAAATCCCAAAATCCTCGAAAAACTCGGACTCAGCGAAGAGCAGAAAGAGAAGCTCCGCAAGAACTGGGAGGACCTATCTGACCAAATGCAGCGGCTTCTGCGCGAGTCGGCTCAAAAGGCCCTCCAGATACTCACGCCCAAACAGCTCGAAGAGCTCAAGCAGCAGTAGCCTGCTTTTCCCGAAAAACCAGACTTTTGCAGACCGTGTGAATGTGCCGTTATAGGTGTGCGCGGATCCAGGGGGTAGCCGTACCGTCTCACAGGTATCACACAGAACGGACCCACCGACCATGACCAGTCATCTCACCCGCCGTCGGTTCCTCGAGGCCGCCGGGGCTGCCACCCTGGCTGCCGCCGCTCCCTCCGCCGTCTGGTGCGCCACGCAGGCAAAGCGTCAAGGAGGGCTCAACGTCCTGCTGCTGATGACCGACGAACAGCACTACCGCTCGCTGTCCTCCACCGGCAACCCCTACGTCGAAACCCCCCACATGGACCGCATCGGCCGCGAGGGCGCCCGCTTCGACAACGCCACCTGTGTGACTCCCTATTGCTCGCCTTCTCGGGCCTCGATGATTACCGGACTGTATCCCCATACCCACGGCATCCTTACCAACGTCAACCTCCGTCGTGGAGGCCAACAGCCGCTTGCCCAAGACGCGTTTCCCAACACCGAGACCATCCTGCACCGGCGCGGCTACGCCGCCGGACACCGCGGCAAGTGGCACCTCGGGGACAAGGGGGATTTTGACTGCTACCAGTCTTTTGCCTATGCTGCGAAGACCAATCGGGGCTATCGCGAATTTCTGGCCAAGCACCTTCCGGCCTCGAAGTTCGCCGGCCATCCCAGCCCGGGCCAGTACCTCGGCCGTCCGGTCGAGATGATCCCGGCCGTGGAGAAGGGCTACCACGCCTTCCACGCGATTCCCAACAACCGGTTGGCCTACATCTCGATCATCGGCCGCAGCCTGGTGCCCCCGCGGCTGCTGCCGGAGACGCAGATCACCAACCAGGTGCTCGATCTGATCGACCGGCACGCCCGACGGAACTTCATGATCACGGCCTCGTGGATCCCGCCGCACGATCTGTGGGTAATCCCCCAGCCGTACTACGGCCTGGTTGACCGCAAGAGGGTTGAGCTGCCCGGCAGCACCGACGTCCCGGAGTGGGACCGGCGAGGCCCGAGTAAGCGGCTCGGCGACATCATGGGACCGGAGGGCATCCGCGAGTACGCCGCCATCTATCACGGCATGGTTAAGTATATCGACGACCAGGTCGGCCGGATCCTCAAAAAGCTCGACGAGAGGGGGCTTGCGGACAACACCCTGGTGATCTTCACCAGCGACCACGGCGACATGGTCGGCGCCCACGGCTGCATCGGCAAATCGATCACCAGCTTCTACGACGACCTGGTGCGGATCCCGCTGTCGATGCGTCTGCCGGGCCGCATCAAGCCCGGCACCCTCGTCAAGAATCCAGTCAGCCAGATCGACTTGATGCCCACCATTCTGGAGTACGTCGGCCTGCCGGTGCCGGAGGGGATCCACGGCGGGTCGATGCGTCCGCTGGTCGAGGGCCGCGACGTCGACTGGCGCGAGCACGCCTTTTGCCAGCGGGCAAGCGCCGCCCGGATGCTCCGCACCGACCGCTACAAATACTTCTATCGCCCCAAGCCCCGGATGGTGGCCCTGTACGACCTGAAAAACGACCCGCACGAGGACCGCAACCTCGCCACGGATACGGCGCACGCGAAGACGGTCCGCCAGATGCACAGGCGGCTGCTTGAGGTCATGGCCGACGACGGCGACCCCCTGCACGATCGATTCGCCGGCGACCCGCTGGGCTGATCGATACCGCCGACGTCATATTCAGTTGCGATGTCGGCTTCACAAAGCCGCGACCGTTGGTCGCACCAAAAACCGCCATCATCCCTTGGTCAACTCTCCGGGCGCGACCAGCGGTCGCGGCTTTGTGAACCGTGTCTCAGTTCAGCCCCCTTTCACGCCGCGTTGCTTCCTCTTTTTCTTTCCCGCCTTTTTCCCCTTGCCCTTGAGCCCTGCGGCGGGCCCCTCGTAAGCGATCCGCGGCACCGGCTTGTCGGCCAGGATTCGTTCCATCATGTTGCGGCCGGCCACCACCTCCGGATCCTGCGAGTCGGTCACCTCCCGGTAGCCGGTCCCGTCCCGGCTGGTTCCGCAGTCGTACAAGCGGCCGGGATGCAGCGGCGAGTTGTCCTCCAGCAGCCAGCGCTTGGTGCGGACCATCCGGCGGTCGCCGATGTAGGAGTAGATCCACCGGCGCGTATTGCCCCGCTCGCCCCGCAACAGAGACGCAAAGCTGCGGCCGTCGATCACATGGTCAGCAGGCAGCTTCACTCCGGCCAGCTCCGCCACCGTCGGCAGCACGTCCGACAGGTCCACCAACTCCTCGCTTAGCCCGGTCGGTTTCACGATGCCCGGACCGCTTACGATCATCGGCACCCGCGCGCCCCGTTCGGTCGGCTGGCCCTTGCCTTGTCCTCCCGTGCCGTTGTCGCCGGTAAAGAAGATCACCGTACGGTCGCGGATTCCCAACTCTTCCACGGCCTGCACGATCCGGCCCACCAGCTTGTCGGTGTACTCCACGTCGGCCTGGAAGTTCTCCCGCGAGTTCTTGAACTTCTCGGCCTCAGACTGCACGGTGTCGGGCGTCACATAGTGCGGCCCGTGCGTCAGACACATCGGGTAGTAGATAAAAAACGGCTGGTCCCGGTGGCGCCGGGCAAAGTCGATCACGAAATCGGTAAAGACGTCGGGGCCGTAGTCGTCGGGCTTGGTCGGCAGGTACTTGCCATTCTTGACGATCGACGGGTGCCAGTATCGCGAGGGCTTGCCGCCTTTGGCCCCTTCCCAGCCGCCCGTGTGCTGCACGCCCGGCGGCAAGTTGTGCTTGTAGGCCCACATGCAATACTCGTCGAACCCGCACTCGTAGATCAACTTCGGGTGCTCGCCGGTAAGCTGCCATTTGCCGGCCTGCGCGGTGGCGTAACCCCGCGGCTTGACGACCTGGGCAAAGGTCAGGTGGCCGGCGATGTTGTCTTCCGGCGAGCCCGGCTTCGGCCCTCCGCGGCGGTTGGGGAAGTTGTACACCCCGTTGTGATGCCCGTACTGCCCCGTCATGATCTCGAATCGCGTAGGATGGCAAATCGGCGTAGAGTAGCAGGTGTCGAACTGAATGCCCGTCCGCGCCAGCCGGTCCAGGTACGGCGTGCGATGCCTCGCATGGCCGTAGCAGCCCAACTCCCGGGCGCTGAGGTCGTCGGCCATCAGTACGATGAAGTTCGGCGGCCGTTTCTCGGCACCTTTCCCGTCGGCCGCCACCACCGCCGGGACCAGCCACAAGACCGCCACGATCGCCGAGAATACGCAACCTGCACACTTCCACCAGCTCGATCTTGCCTTCATCACCTTGCTCTCCTGAATGGGGTCCGTCAGACGCGTTCCGCTCGGAACATACGCAGCGACCGCCACCGCGACTTAATCCAACCACGATAACTGGAACCGCCGGGCAATGCAACTTTTCGGTGAAGGACTTTGTGCGCCAGGATCCGCCCGCCTTCCGGGAACCAAACGGGCGGCCGGGGCGTCTAAGGGGGTGGGTTGGTGCGCGCGGAGCC
>CAZUAM010000138.1:0-12836 GCA_964618095.1 uncultured Planctomycetaceae bacterium
TTGCCGGTTTACCCAGGGCAGCACGGCCGACACGGCCGTGGCACGCCTATGAATAGTCCGGGTTAGCCGTCATTCCACTACGACCGCTCCGGTCGGGCAGATCTGGCGGCAGGTGTCGCAGCGAGTGCACTTCTGCGAGTCGATGGAGTGTTTTGCATACGGGGTCATGGGGATGGCCTCCACCGGGCACTGCTGGGCACAGAGCGTGCAGCCGATGCAATCGTCGGTCACCCGGTACTCGATCAGTGCCGTACACCTGCCCGCCGGACAGCGGCCTTCCAGGTGGGCTTCGTATTCCTGGCGGAAGTAGTGCAGGGTGGAAAGCACCGGGTTGGGGGCGGTTCCGCCCAGTGCACAGATGCTGCCGGCCTGGATCGTGGTGGCCAACTGCTGGAGCTCTTCCAGGTCGCCCTGGCGGCCCTCGCCGGTACAGATACGGTCGAGGATATCGAGCATCCGCCGGGTGCCGATCCGGCAGAAGGTGCACTTGCCGCAGGACTGGTCTTGGGTGAAGCGGAGGAAGTATCGGGCGATGTCGACCATGCAGTCGCGATCGTCCAGCACGACCAGGCCGCCGGAGCCCATGATCGCGCCCACCTCGGCAAGTGCTTCATAGTCGACGGGTGTATCAGCCAGTTCGGCGGGCACGCATCCGCCGGAGGGCCCGCCCACCTGCACCGCCTTGAAACGCCGGTCGCCGGCCACCCCGCCACCGATCTCTTCGACGATTTCGCGGATGGTTACGCCCATGGGCACTTCGATCAGGCCGCCGCGGCGGACCTTTCCGGCCAAGGCGAAGACCTTGGTCCCCTTGCTCTTTTCGGTTCCCAGCTCGGCGAAGGCCTGGGCGCCGTGGTGGAAGATCCAGGGCACCAGGGCGTAGGTTTCGACGTTGTTGACCAGGGTCGGCTTGCCCCACAATCCGCGCTCGGACGGATACGGCGGCCGCAGCCGCGGCATTCCACGGCGGCCTTCGATCGAGGCCAGCAGTGCGGTCTCCTCGCCGCAGACGAACGCCCCGGCGCCTTCCTTGATCGACAGGTGCAGGCGGAAGTCGGTGTCCATCACCCGCCGGCCCAGCAGCCCGCGCTCTTCGCACAGGCGGAGGGCCTCTCGGACGCGCTTGACGGCCAGCGGGTATTCGGCGCGGATGTAGAAGATCCCCTCTTGGGCGCCCACGGCGCGGGCGGCGACGGCCATTCCCTCAATGATTCGGTAGGGAAACGATTCGAGCAACATGCGGTCCATGAAGGCCCCGGGATCGCCTTCGTCGCCATTGCAGATGATGTACTTTTGATCGCCACCGGCGTCGCGGACCTTGGCCCACTTGATCCCGGTGGGAAACCCCGCTCCGCCCCGCCCGCGAAGACCGCTTAGTTGAACTTCCCGGATGATCTGCTCCGGCGAGAGTTGCTCGATGCAACGCCGGAGGCTCTGGAAACCTCCGCGCCGCAGGTATTCGTCCAGGTCGGTCGGATCGATCTGGCCGCAATACTCGGTGGCCAGTCGCCGCTGCCTGCCCAGAAACGCACAGACCGGCCCGTCAGCCAAGTCGATCGAGTGCCCGGCGATCGGGTCCCCGATTTCGTCGGTAAGCAGCCGATCCAGCCACCGGGAGAGCCGATAGCCGATCCGCCGCGTGATCCCTTGCGGCTTGAAGTGTTTCAGCAGGATCGAGGGGGCGTCCTCCGTGCCGACCTTGGCGAACAGCCGGGCGGGGCCCTGCGGCGGAACCAGCTCCACCAGCGGCGTCTGGTGGCACATCCCCACGCAGCCGACCCGCTTCACCACGGCGGGGGCGCCAGAGTCGGAGAGGGTCCGCCGGATGGCCTCGTGGACCTTGCCGCTCCCCTGGGCCACGCAACAGGAGCCCAGGCCGATACGAATCTCGCCCAACTCCCCGACTGGTTCGACCGGGGGTCGCTGCGGCCGGGCCGCACGGTCCTCCTGCTGGCGGAGGAAATCGTCCAGCACCTCGGCCACCATATGCGGCGTCAGCCGTCCGTAGGTCATCCCGTCGATCTGGATTACCGGGGCCAGCGTGCAGCAGCCCAGGCAGGCGACCTTCTCGATCGTGAACAGGCCGTCGGCGTCCGTGTCCTGGCCGTCGCCGATTCCCAACTGCCGCTCCAGGGCCTGTTGGACCAGGCCCGCCCCTTTGACGTGACAGGCGGTTCCGTGACAGACGCTGATCATGTGGCGTCCGACGGGCCGGTGGCGAAATTGGGTGTAGAAGGTCGATACGCCGGTGATTGCCGCCGGCGCAATCTCCGAAATCTCGCACACCCGTTTCAGCGCCTCGCGCGGCACGTAGCGATAGTGGGTCTGGATCGCCTGGAGGATCGGGATCACCGCCTCCGGTTGGCGGCCCAACCGTTCGAGCGTCTGGTCAACGAAGCTCAGATCGAGGTCTGCCATGGTGCGCATTGCTAAGCCGCAAGCGGCTACTGTTTCTCTCCGATGCAGAACAGGTGTTTTTCTCCACGGACGTAAATGCGGCCGTCCTGGAAGGCGGGGCTGGCGACGCAAGCTTCGTCCAGCCGGCCCTCCGCGACGACCTTGCAGCCCTTTCGGTTGGGCTCGACGCCCCAAGACTTGCAGAATTGGACCGGGTTTCCCTCTTCGTCCTCTTCGCCCTCCTTCTCGAGCTCGCCGAACAGATAGACGCGATTGCCCACCAGGCTGGGCGAGGACGTGAAGCTGGCGTAATCGAAGACCTCGTATTCCTCCCAAAGCACCTTGCCATCCTTGCGGTCGTAACAGGTCAGCGCACCGGCCTCCAGCAGGAAGACGTACTCGTTGGTGGCCAACGGGCTACAGACTTCGGGTAGCCCGTCCTCCCCTTGCCAATCGATGTGGGTCTTAGTCACGTCACCGCTACCATCGGCGCGGATGGCCGATAATTCGCAATAGGTGTTACCCGCATAGACCGTTCCGGAAGTGAAGACGGGCGAGGGACCGCTCTCGCCCGAGATGCAGTCCGCTCGCCAGAGTTCCGTGCCGTCCGCCGGGTTGTAGGCGATCACCCACGGATCGGAACAGGTGACGACTTGATCCCGCCCGGCGTGGCTGATCACGATGGGCGTCGTCCAGGAGACCGCTACCGGACGCGGAGCCTCCCATACCTTGTGGCCCGTGGCAGCCTGGAACGCGTACAGCTTCGACTTCGGCTTGTTCTTCGTTCCCTGATCCATCTGGACGAGAACGAAGTCGCGGTAGGTGGTCAACGAGGTGGCGTGGCCGTAGTTGTTCTCGGGGATGCCGAGGCTCTTGCACCAGACCATCTCGCCACTCAGGTCCAAGGCCGCCAACTCCCCGTCGATAAAGATCGCGAACACGAAGCGGCCATCGGTGGCGACCGTGGGAGCGGCGTAGCCGGTGAACTCGGGTTCGCGCATCTGGCCCGCCTGAGGATTTCGCGGCACTTCCTTCTGCCAAACGATCTTTCCGGTCTTTGCGTCGAAGCAATAGACCTCGCGGCGGTCTTTGGACGCTCCGGAGAGAAACACTCGGTCGGCCCAGACCACCGGCGAATTCATTCCCGGCAGCGGCACCGGCGTCTTCCAGAGGATGTTCTTCCCCGAGACGTCGTCCCAGGAGTCGGGCACGTTGGTGTACGCTGAAACTCCCGAGCCGTGGGGGCCACGGAAGCACGGCCACATTCTTTCGATTTCCTCCTGGGAGGGCGGCGGGGGCACCCTTCGGACCTCCTGCCCGTTCTGCACGGCGGCAGGACCGGACTCCAGCAAGGCGGCCAGCTCCTCTGCCTCTTCCGGCAGCTCGCTGTGCGAGGCCACGCTCAGGCCCGCTGCCACCGCCATTAGCAGCACGGCCAGCCCGGCCACCGACCAACGTGCGATTCGAGTCCACTGCGTTTCCAGGTCTCGCGGTGTGGTCTGCGGCTGGGGAGTGGGCAGTTTTCGTCGGAGCGTGGCGGCCGATTTGGCGGCAACCAGGAAGTACACGATTCCACCCAGCAGCAGCCACCCTCCCACCGCGGTGAATGCCCGCCGACGAAAATACTCTTTCCGCAGATCCAGGTCGAGGTCACGAATTTGCACTCTTAGCTCCTGGTTGTTTGGCTGCTGGGCCAGGGCGAGCTTGAGGGCCTTAAACGACGCGGCCTCGTGTGGATCTTTCGCCCGGCGGAGGCTGTAGTCGTAAAAGAGCAGGGTGCAGACGAGCAGCGAGAAGACTCCGGCCACCGCTGCGGTTCGCACAGCCACTCGGTATCCGAAGTCGCCCGCAGAAGGCTGGTCGTCCTCGCCCGGTTTCGTGGGGGTGATCTGATTCATGGAACTGAGTCGCTTGAGAACGTCTGTTTCAAGATCTTGGCGTTACGCCGGATTTGGTGATTGCGGAGTAATGTCCGTGTATAGCCCCGGTGTCCGCGCCGGCACGTCCCGCCGCGTAGCCGCGGCGGCTAAACGAGATTCCTGCGAGATCAACCCCAGCCGGGCCTGTTCGCCGGGGCAATACCAGAAGCAACGCCCGCAGGAGAGGCAGTTGATCCGGTCGGGTTGATAATCGGTGCGGCGGCGGCGGACAGACAAATGAATCAGCTTCACGCCGACGACCAGCCCCACCCACATACCCAGCCAGGTGCCCCCGCCCACTGCACGGAGCTTTGCAGCCAGCGGCAGTCGCATCCAGGCCGCCGGCGATCCGCCGGTGTAGGCGAACCGCTGGCGTCGCTTGCGGGCCTCCTCGTAGAGGTCCTCGGCCTCCTGGCCGGTGTTGCGGAAGGCCTCGCTGGCCTCGGTGGTGCCTTCTGCTTTGCCGGTCTCTTCGAGGCGCACGCGCTCGGCCAGCCGGACCGTGGGATCGAGGCTCGAAAGCGGTACCGCCAGGCGGCTCCCCAGCCAGCCGCCCAACGCCACCAGCAGCGGCAACAACAGCATCAAAGCCGCCAGCCGCCGCCGGCCGCGGAAGCGCTCCCGGGCCGATTGCGTGACGGTCGGCTCCCGGATCGCCCCGTAAGGACACATCTCCTCGCAGAGCCGGCACTGGATACACTCCTCGGGCGGGATCTGTAGGTGCCACTTCGCGACCTTCGACAACAGCCCCAGGATGGCGCCGTAGGGGCAAAGGTATCGGCAATACGGCCGTCCCACGAACACACCGACCAACAGGAAGCACCCGCCGAGAATCAGCATGTTCACACTCGCACCGAGGCGGAACAGTCCCACAAACGGATCGTAACGGCAGATCAGCCGCGTGGGCAGATCGGCGGTGCTGGTGGCCGCAAACAACACGGCCAGACCCAGGTACACGTAGGCCAACAGCCCCAACGTGTGGTCCAGCCAGATCGGCACCCTGATCGGGCGGACGGCGACCAGTTCCTGGATGGCCCCCAACGGGCAGACGGCTGCGCAAAAAGTCCGGCCGAAAAAGAGCGTAAACACCAGCGGCAGCGTGAAAAAGGCCGCCACCGCCAGGGGCAGGGCGTAGCTCAGATCAAAAACTGCCAGGGTGACGTTCTGGATGGCCCCGATCGGACAGACGCACCCCTTGCGCCAGAAGCCCAGCCACGCCAGCGACACGATCGCCAGCAGGAACAGCCCGCGGCGCGAGCGGAACACCAATGCCAGCAGCGAGGCCAGCGACAAGCCCACCGCCAGCGCCGCCAGGTCGAGGTACTCCAACAGCGTGGAGCGAGCCTCGGGGTGGGACGAGGTGGGAATCGGGTGATCGGAGAACTCGGGTGTGGGGATCAGCGACTGGGCCGCCGCCATCTGGGCCGCGACGATCAACAAGACCAGGGGCAAGAGTATCCGCAGCAGCTTGCTCATCCGTCTTGCGCCCTCTGGTCCAAGATTCCTCTCGCGTCTTTTCTCAGCAGTTCTTGCACTTTCTTTTTCGACACTGCCGGCGCTGGCGCCTTCGCCTTCGGCGGCTTCTCTGCATCCTGCTTCGACAGTTCCCTCACCTTGCTTTCCAGCGCTTCTCGCGCCTCTCTCTTGACCAAGACGGGCGTGTGGGCAGGCACGCGGCAAAAGGCCTGGGCGGGGCAGGCGACCGCAATGGCACATTCGTTGCAGTTTACGCACAGATCTTGACGGACCTGCATGTAAAGCGAGCCGTTCATCAGCTCGCAGCCCTTCACGCACTTGCCGCAGCCGACGCAAAGCGTCTCGTCGATCGTGTATTCGAAGTACCGCACGCCCGCCTGCTCTTCGATGAACGTGCGGGCGATTGCCCCGGTGGGGCAGAGCTGATTCTCGGCCGCGGTGTTCAGCTCGAAGTCGCTGGTGGGGAAATAGCCGGTACACACGTCACAATACCCGCACAGCAGGAAGCACTGAACACACTTCACCGCGGAGGGTTCCAGGACACAGAGGGTCTGGCACTTGTCACAGGCGATGCACTTGTCGGGATCGATCTGCCAGACGTAATCTTGGGCCTGGCCCTTCAGGGCGGCCCGCAGCCCGACCGTCCCGCCCAGACCGATGGCACCCGCAACACGGAGCCCGCCCACCAGAAAACCACGCCGGTCAATCTCTCGGTTGCGGTCTGGCACGGTGGTCACCTCTGGTTGTCTTTCCTGGCCGCCAAAGCTCGGGGGAGTTTGCAGTGGGCGATTGCCGCACAGTTGCCGCAGGCCGGCGACCGGCGGCAGCCGCCTTTGGCCGGCGGCGCAGCTCCCCTGGCGATCAGACCGGCCGAGGCCAGGGAGATCCCTCCCAGGGCCAGATGGCGGAGCGTGCTGCGGAACATCTCCCGGCGGCTTTGCCGCTTCGCGGTGGGTAGATTCACTGTTCTGCTCGGGAAGAGGCTTTCTTGTGTTCGAGGATTCTTACACTTCGGGCTTTGGGATCCAGGATCAGGATGCGGTCTCGGCCGTCAACGGCCAGGTCGGCGGCCACGACGTCCAACTGCTCGGGCCCGGTAACCACGCAGACGAACTCGCCTTGGGGGCTGTAGACCTTGACGCGAGGAAGGCCCTTCTCCGCGGTCACGAGGCGGCCATCGGCCAAGATGGCGAAATGGGCGGGGTTGCAACAGCCGAAGAATCCTTCCAGCGTCGGCGCCCACTTCTTCCAGGCCAGCTCCAAGTCGCCGTCGAAGGTGTAGGCTTCAATTTGCCGCGCGCCCGGATTCACCACGCGAAGCAAGCCGTCGGGGCCTACGGCCAGGTCGAAATAAGGGCTGGGAATCACAAAACCCGGAATTCCCCGGCGATCATCCCGCCCGCCGATCCGGCCCTTCCGTTTGCCCGACGTGTCGTAGTGCCATACGATTTTGTTTCCCGCATCGGCCACGAACACGTCTTGCTCGGCCACGGCCAACGAAGTGAGCAGGGCCTTCTCGCCCAAATCGTCCCAGGCCGTTACCGCGCTGCCCCCGGCGTCGAACAGCTCGACGTGATCCCGCATGCCGACGTAGACCCGGCCGGGGAAGGCGTGCCCGGTGCCGCCCACGGCCAGACATCTCGGCTGCCCGTCCAGTACGATTTCCGAGTGCTGCTTACCTCCCGGACCAAAGACGTGGATTGTCTTGTCGCCGCCGACGTAGACGCGGTCGTCCGGCCCCACGGCCAGGGCCCGGACTTCTCGCATCCGGACGGGAATCTCCCCCGTCTGCCGGTACTGGATCAGTGCCGGGTCGATCTTCCTGAGTCTTGCCAGACCTTCGTCGGCACCTTGCGGCGGAGCGGTGTCTCGCTCGCCCCAGGTGTCGATCCGCAGCACGGCGATCGCCCCCATGATGACCGCCAGCACGATCATCGCGCCGATGAGCACGTCGGCCTTGGTGACTCCGGATCGAGTGTGCACGTCGGTTTTCCTCCGGTTTAACGCTTGACGGGAACTACTCCGCCACGTCGAGGCAGACCATTCGCGTCATATCGCGCACGATAAGCCTTCCGGCCACCATGGCCATGGGGCCCCAGGCTTCGTACCCGTCGTCGATCACCCGGGCCTGGTCCAATTGCCTGTATCCCTTCGGCGTGGCTTCGGCCATGGTGAGCCGCCCGTGGTCGTCCATCACGTAGATCAGTCCGTCGGCGATCATGTACGGTCCCGATCCGAACTTCTCCCGCCCGCTGTTCCAGACTTCGCTCCCACTCAGGTCGAGACAAACCAGTTGTTCGCCCTTTTGACGCACACCGTACAGGTGGCCGTCGAACAGGACCGGCGTCTGCTGCTCCGAGCTGAACTGGCGGGGCTTGAGTCGGAAGAGGACCTCGGCCACGATTTCCTCTCCCGGCTGTTTCAACTGCAACATCAAGGCACCGGACTCGTATCCGCCGCAGAGGAAAATCCGGAACATTCGGCCGCCGCCGACGATCACCGGTGAGGGAGAGGTGGCCATGTCGATCTTCCAGGCGGTCGTCTCCCAGAGGATCTCGCCGTCGTCGGCCGAAACGCCGGCCACGCCGCCCTTGCCGCAATAGACGTACATCCGCTTGCCGGCAAACTCCATGGGTACAATCGACGAGTGAGTCATCACCCATCCCCGCGGATTCGGGCTCTTCCAGATCACCTCGCCCGACTTGTAGTCGACCGCCATCAGCAGGGCGTCGCCGCCGGGGGCCAGGATCAGTCGGTCGTTGTCCACCAGCGGGCACTGGCCCGCATACCACTGCGGCACCGTGGCGCCGCAATCGAGGACCAGGTCCAGCAGCCAGTATGCCTGGCCGGTCTCTGCATCCCAACAGGTAACGTGGCACTTGGGCCCCAGCGAGATCACGTATTTCCCCCCAGTATTGATGGACACCACCGCCGGAACAGTTCGCGACATGCCGTGGTTCCACGACACGATCAGCGGATAGCTGTTGCGCCAGATCTCTCTGCCGTCGTCGAGCGAGAGACACCGCATCGTATCGGCCCGTGCCTCTTCGTCGTAGTCCAGCACGTAGACGCATCCGTCGCGGACCGCCGCGCCGGCGAAGCCCTGGCCCAGATTCACGGACCAGAGCTCCCTGGGGCCGCCTGGAGGCCACCGCCTGGCCAGGGGGATTCCGTCGTCACAGATGGCGTCGAGGTTGGGGCCGCGAAAGCACGGCCATGCGCCGGCCAGGTCCGACGGCTTGCCGCCCCCCAGTTTCGGCTCGCCCGGCACAGGAGTCTCCAAGGGCTCGGCGGGCCCGGCGGTCAGCACGTGATCCTGCCCGGGCTGCCGCTCCTCCAACGGGGCGACCAATTCAGCACCCGCCCACCAAGTCAGCAGCACGACGCCGACGACGGCCAGGACGCCGGGAATCAGGATGTCGGCCAGCGAATTCTTCATGTCTTCAGTCTATCCGGAGTCTGCTGGCTTACTCAGCGCCGCGGATTGCCGGGGCGGGCAAAAAAGCTGGGAACGAAGTCCGCTTTGGTCGAAGGTGTCTACCGCCAGTGGACTCCGATGTACAAAAGGGACGCCTATCCCGCTTTTTCGGCCGGCGCGGCGTTCAGTGGGCGGGGGGCCCGGGTGTGGAAGATCGGCCAAGCGTGGCCTTCTTTTCTTGATATCCCGATTTGCGCTCGGCGTCAACCCTCCCCGGAGTAGGGAACGTCCCCGAAATCTGACCGCCGGCCAGTCCCCCAGGTTGCCGCAGGTCAGTCCGTGACCCAGAATTCAAGGGGGCTGCCGGCGGATGCCACGGCAAGGCACTCCACGCCACCAACCAGGGGACGGCGGCCACGCTCCTGAAAGCACCGGGACAGGAAGCCAAGTGACCAGTGGCCGGACGAGAACGGGGTGAGGCCCCCTGCGAGAGGAAACGGAACATGCCGAATCCGAAGCATCTCGAGATGATTAAGCAGGGTGTTGGCACTTTCCGCCGCTGGCGAGAGGATTCCGGGACCCGCCAGATCGACCTCTCCGACGCCGATCTAAGTCAACTGGATCTCCGGGGGATCGATCTGGAGAAGGCGAACCTGGCTGGAGCAAACCTGGAAGGTGCGCTCTTGGACCAGGCAAATCTCGCCCAGGCAAACCTGCAAGGGGCGATTCTGAAAAAGGCACGGATCGAGAATGCCAGGTTTCCACAAGCGAACCTATCCAATGCAGACCTATCCGAAGCCCTGGCAAGAAACGCTGACTTTACACAAGCCACAATCAGTCACGCGAATCTTCGCCAGGTAAACCTCGAGAAGGCCAGGCTCTCCTCCGCCAACCTGGAAAGGGCAGTCCTGCGCGGCGCCCATCTGACCGGCGCAGGATTCCATTCGGCGAATCTGTCGCACGCCGATCTGACCGGCGCCACCGCAGCCAACACCGGCTTCTCCAAGGCATCTCTTCGGCATGCCCTATTTGACCTGGCGAGCTGTCACCGGGCGAACTTCGCCGAAGCCGTCGCCAACTACGTCAGCTTTGTCGGCGCAACGCTGAACCAAACCAGCATGGCCCACGCCGTGCTAAGGCGGGCAGACCTTCGCGACGCCAAACTGGGGAGAGCCAACCTGGAAAGCGCCCGCCTGCAACGTGCAAGGATCGACGGGGCCGACTTCTTCGAAGCCAACCTGACTGCCGCCAACATGGGCCATGTCTCGGGGGCCTCCAAGGCGAAACACCTGGACACAGTCCGGATCGTCTCGCCCGTCCGGTATTTCGACTCCTGCGAAAAGCGCTGGCCCGAAAAGTATGGGAGCTGGGAGGTGATTCGGACCATCGGCAACCTGCGATTGTTTGCCGTCTCCTACTCCCTGTTGGCCTTCTTGCTGACCACTTTCTACGTGGTCGCTCTGTACAACGAAAAGATCATGATCGCCAGGCAGTGGGCCCAGCGGGCCAGGGGGTCCGGGAATAAGGCGACGCAGCTTCTTGCCGAGGAGATCCTGGGCCGGTTGAACCCCTTTCTGTTCTCCTTGGACACCGTGCTGTTGTTCGGCTCTACAATCGTCCTGGTTGTCGCCTCTATTATCTACACCTTCGGCTGCCCGGGCGAAATCAAAGATTTCACCCGGCCCCAATGGTGCTACCAGCTCAATCGAAGTCTGGTCCACTATTGGAGCTTGGCCTGGAAGGGACGAGGATGGAGGATGGCTTGCGGGCTGTTGTACTTGATCGGCGGTGCGGGGTTCGTGCCCATCATCGGCTACAAGCTGATCTTGGCCCTGATCTGTATCTGGAAATACGGAAACATCGTGCCTCTGGGCCAATAAGGCAGTCTCAGGCGGATCGTGCCGCTGAGCTGGGCCAACCGGCGCGGTGCCCATCGAGCCTTGCAGGCTTCCGCAAGCCGCGTGGCCGCGGCTTGTGCTCTTCCCGGCCGCGGAGATAGACTGCCGCCGTGGTGCTTCTCCCTTGCCCTTCCGCGCAGAAACAGAGATAATCTCGGCATGAGACTGTGCGCAATGATCACCGCGGTGCTGTTCTGCTCGACCGGGCCGGCGATCGCCCAGGTGAGAACCTGGACCGACAGCACGGGAAAATACCGGCTCGAGGGCGAGTTGGCCGACTTCAACGACGGAAAAGTCATTCTCAGGCAAGGCGGCGGACAGACGATTGCCGTCGATCTGGCAGAATTCAGCAAGGCCGACCGGGAGTACGTCCGCCGGGAACTCCAGCGACGCCGAAAGCAGCAGAAGGCCGAAGTCTCCGACCGGCCCGGGACCGTCCTCTATCGTCCGGGTCGGGAACTCTGCAAGCTGGCCAACGAAATGGTCGACGAGAGCAGCGGGCTGGCCTGCTCGCGGAACCGGCCGGGCGTGTTCTGGACACACAACGACTCGGGCGACGACGCCCGGCTGTATGCCTTCGACCTCAAGGGCAGAGATCTCGGCTGGTGCGTGCTGGCCGACGTTTATGCGTTCGACTTTGAAGACGTCGCTTCGTTCACGCTGGGGCAGAAGAACTACCTGCTGGTGGGCGACATCGGCAACAACGGGCTGGCTTCCACCGTGCAGATCCTCTACCTGATCGAAGAGCCGCCGGTCGACCCCCAGCGGGGCCCGGCCGTGCGGCGGGCCCCGGTCGTCCAGATCATGCACTTCGCCTACGAGGACGATCATCGCAACTGTGAAGGACTGGCCGTCGATCCGACCGGCAAGACGATCCTGCTGGTCAGCAAGGAGACCGGCTCGGCGTGCTACGTGTATGCCCTGGACTGGCCCAAAAACAACCCCAAAAAGGCTACCACCGCGCGGAAGATCGCCACCCTGAAGATCCCCCCGGCCACGGCCCTGGACGTCTCCCCGGACGGGCGCCGGGCGGTGGTGTTGACCTACGCAAACGCCTACGAATACACCCGCCGCCCCAAGGAGGATTGGGCCGCGGCCTTCGCCCGACGCCCCTCGGAAATCGCCCTCCCACCCCGTCTCCAAGGCGAGGCGATCTGCTACGGCCCCGACGGCAAAACGCTCTACCTGACCAGCGAGAAGCTGCCCACCCCGCTGTTGGAAGTGCCGGTCAAGCGGCGCAAATGAAGCCGTCGTATCGACCGAGCTGATTTGGCACGTGGGTGACACGCGGGCGCCGGCGGCGGTTGTGCGCCGCTGCACGCTCGTGCCCAAACCCTGTTTGGGCGCCAACTTCCGGGAAGCTCTGCTTCCGAAGTGGGCGAAGCAGAGCTTCACACGATCGGGCTCCCAAGCCGGAGCTTGGGAGCCAGGATTCAAGATGCGGAAGTTATTCTCCGGCCGGTCCCAAGCAGAGCGCACTGGACTCGCGTGCGTTGCCGGTTCCCCGGCCGCAGTTGAACCGCCCATCGTTCGGGCTTGACATTTGCCTACCGACCGGTTATCCAAGCGGTGCGTCCTGCGACCCGTCCGTTGGGTCCCGTATGGTTGATCGAACCGGGTGGGGCGGAACGTGCCTGGGACTCAACAGTGCTATTACGCTACGCTTCGCGGCATCACCGTTTAGCGGGCGGGCTTGCCCGCCGTGTAATCACCGGGAGTTTTCAATGC
>CAZUAM010000139.1:0-12825 GCA_964618095.1 uncultured Planctomycetaceae bacterium
TCCCGCCGCCCTTGTCGCGTCAATCCTAGGTTGATCTCTCGTGGATCGTGAAAAGAGACCCTCCTGCCGCCTCGGAACCTGCCAACAATCTCCACCTAAACGCAGAAGAATGACTCATAGGCCAAGCTCATGAGAATCAAGGCAATCATACATACTGCGGAAGAAGGAGGGTACTGGGCGGAGATCCCAGCCATTCCCGGTTGCGTCACGCAGGGCGATACCTTTGAACAGCTCTTGCCTAATATCTACGAGGCCGTGGACGCTTGCCTCTTGGTGGATATGACGCAACGGGAACTGACGGACCAGGATAGGATCATGGAGATTGTGGTGTGAAGCAAGTCAGCGGGAGAGAATTCGCCGTGATCCTGGAAAGAAAAGGCTGGGAATTGAAGAGAATCAGCGGTAGCCACCATGTCTATATCAAGACAGGGAGGATTGAGAGAATCTCATTACCTATTCATGGCAATAAGCTGCTCAAGATTGGCCTCCTGAAGCACTTGATGAACATAGCAGAGATCCAGGAAAGTGAACTCTGAAACAAAGTCAAGAACCAGCAAAAGGGCGCGGCAAGTCATGGGGAAGAGCGAGCAGTTGATCCGTCTCGCTCAGCAAATCGCGGATCAGAGGCCCCGCTTCTTCGAAAGGAAGGGTGCGGGTAAGGGTGACAAAGATACCAATTCCTTCATGGGGGAACTCCGCGCACGGGCTCGGCAGGCTTTTGGCAGGGACTTTTCTGAGCAAATCATCTCCGGGGAGAACACGAAACTCGCGGTAGACTTCTTCTTCCCAGATGAAGGAACCATCGTTGAGATTGCATTGAGTCTGCGTAACCCACAGTCGGAGTTCGAGCGCGACATTCTGAAGGCGGTAATGGCAAAGGAAAAGGGCAGCAATGTGCGGCGTCTAGTCTTCTTGTCGAAGCCCGGCGCCGCCAAACGCCACAGACAACCAAGTTCGGAAGCAATCACCTCTTGGTTGGAGCGGAATCACGAAATCGAACTCAGTATCCGGGAACTCTCTGATCGTCACCCCCGTGAAGGAAGCACCGGATAAGATGTGCCGGAAACCGGTGGAGAAAACTCGATGACCGGATTGGAAGCGTTGCAGTCTGTTCAATACGTGACCGTGGGAAAAACACGGTTTGCCGTCGTTAGTGTCGACGACTGGGAAACCCTGATTGAATGGCTGGAGACGCTCGAAGATACGCAACTCGCTAAGCAAGCGTTCGCCGAACTAAGAGCCTTTGACGGGAACCGCGAACGAGCAGGATGGTTGCGATGGGATGAGGTCAAAGAGGAATTAGAGTGAGTCACTACACCGTCTAGATCACCCCACGCGCTTGGAAGGAAATCAAAGACCTGCCGGGCAACATCCGTCAACGACTGAAACGAGCTGTTGAAGCGCTGGCAGAAAACCCTCGTCCTCCGAAAAGCATACAACTGAATACACCCGGTTTTGAGCATGATCTGCACCGGCTTCGCCTGGACAAGTGGCGTATCGTATATGCCGTTTCAGAAGCCGACAAGACCGTAGACGTGCTGGCTCTGCGCGAACGCCCTCCGTATGATTACGGGGATTTGGGACAATTGCTCGAAGAATCCAATCCAAGCTGATAGCCCACAACTCACGTCTCTTGCTTAGTTATTCTCTTTTCCTGCACCGCAGAGGCAATCACCCAACCCACCGCCGGCACCTTCCGCGCGTCGGCCCCTTCCAGCCTATCGGGAGCATTCTGATCATGGCACGCACAAGAGAGAACAAGTCGGGCACGGCCGGCCGCAGGGGCCAGGCGGTCGCCGAACCCAAGAAGCCGCACGGCCCCAGTGACTTCCAAGACGGGCAGGAACCCCTCTCCCTGGCCGAAGAGCTGGTCTCGGAAGCCGATCTGCTCAGAAAAGACGACATCCACGACCGATACGAGCAAATCAAGCAGTCCGGAGATACCCATATCGCCGAACTCCAACGGATGTCGATGGCCGAACTGATCGAGGAAGCCCGAAGAGAAAACCTCACCGACTACGCGGGAATCAAGAAACACGACCTGGTCTTCAAGATCCTCAAGGAGCGGGTGAAGCTCAACGGGTTGATGTACGGCGAGGGGACGCTGGAAATCTTGCCCGACGGCTTCGGTTTCCTCCGCAGCCCCGACTACCACTATCTCTCCTGCCCCGACGACATCTACGTCTCGCCCAGCCAGATCCGGCGGTTCGGTCTGAAAACCGGGGCGACCGTTTCCGGACAGATCCGCCCGCCCAAGGAAAACGAGCGATACTTCGCCCTCTTGCGCGTCGAGGCCATCAACTACGAGGACCCCAACTTGCTCTCCGAAAAGGTCTTCTTCGACGACCTCACCCCCTTGCACCCCGATCAACGAATCGTGATGGAAACCAGCTCCGACGAGGTGGAGATGCGGGTGGTCGATCTGATCGTGCCCATCGGGTTTGGGCAGCGGGGCCTGATCGTCAGTCCGCCCCGGGCGGGGAAAACCATCCTCATGCAGAAAATGGCCAAGGCGGCCCTGATCAACTATCCCGAACTCTACGTCTTCATGTTGCTCATCGACGAACGCCCCGAGGAAGTCACCGACATGGAACGGCAGGTCAAGGGCCCCAACTGCGAGGTCATCAGCTCCACCTTCGACGAGCCCGCCGCCCGCCATCTCCAGGTCTCCGAAATGGTCCTGGAGAAGGCCAAGCGGATGGTCGAGTACGGCCACGACGTGCTGGTCTTCCTCGACTCGATCACCCGCCTGGCCCGGGCCTGGAACGCCGAGTGCCCCAACTCCGGCAAGATCCTCTCCGGCGGCGTCGACGCCAATGCCCTCCAAAGACCCAAGCGATTCTTCGGCTCCGCCCGAAAAATCGAAGAAGGCGGCTCGCTCACGATCATCGCTACCGCCCTGATCGACACCGGCAGCCGGATGGACGAGGTGATCTTCGAGGAGTTCAAAGGCACCGGCAACCAGGAGATCGCCCTGGACCGCAAGCTCGTCGACCGGCGGATCTGGCCCGCCATCGACATCAACCGCAGCGGGACCCGCCGCGAGGAAATGCTGCTGGATCCCGAGGAACACCGCCGCGTCTGCGTGCTCCGCCGAGTGCTCAACGACATGAACCCCCCCGAAGCCATGGAACTGTTGGTCAGCCGGATACAGAAAACCGAGACCAACGCCGAATTCCTGATGAGCATGAACTTGAAATAGGGCCGCTCGCGGCTTAGCAGCAGTGCCCTGGCCAAGTTGTTCCGACCCGCCAGGCCGACGCGCGGCCGCGCTGGCCGCTGCACGGGTCGTCTCCGCCATGACCGCCATCCTCGGCATCTCCGCGTTCTACCACGATTCGGCCGCCGCCCTTCTCCTCGACGGCCGGCTAGTCGCCGCCGTCCAGGAAGAACGCTTCACCCGCAATAAACACGACCCCGACTTCCCCGTCTACGCCGTCGAATACTGCCTGGAAGAGGGCGGGCTGAAGCCCGAGCAGCTCGATTACGTCGGCTTCTACGACAAGCCGCTGCTGAAGTTCGAGCGACTGCTGGAAACCTATCTGGCCTTTGCCCCGGCCGGCTTCCGCTCCTTCCTCGCGGTCATCCCCTCCTGGCTCCATCAAAAGCTCCACTTGCCCCGGGAAATCGGCACCGGACTGAAGCACCGCTACCGTCGGCGATACGTCTTCACCGAGCACCACCAGTCCCACGCCGCCAGCGCCTTCTTTCCCTCGCCGTTCGACCAGGCGGCGATCCTCACGCTCGACGGCGTGGGCGAATGGGCCACCGCCAGTTGCGGCTGCGGACGCGGAAACCGCATCACCCTTAGCGCCGAACTGCACTTCCCCCATTCGGTCGGCCTGCTCTATTCGGCCTTCACCTACTTCTGTGGCTTCAAGGTCAACTCGGGCGAGTACAAGCTGATGGGCCTGGCTCCTTACGGCGAGCCCCAATACGCCGAGGTGATCCTCCAGAAGCTGCTCGACCTGAAGGCCGACGGCTCGTTCCGCTTGGACCTCTCCTACTTCAACTACTGCCAGGGGCTGACGATGACCTCCAGGAGGTTCCATCGCCTCTTCGGCGGCCCGCCCCGCAAACCCGAGGACCCGCTCACCCAGCGCGAGATGGACCTGGCCGCCTCGGTACAGAAGGTCACCGAAGAGATCGTCCTCCGCTGCACTCGCCACGTCCACCAACTAACCGGCATGAAAAACCTCTGCCTGGCCGGCGGCGTGGCCCTGAACTGCGTGGCCAACGGGCGGATCCTCCGCGAAGGACCCTTCCAAAACATCTGGATCCAGCCGGCCGCCGGCGACGCCGGTGGTGCCCTGGGCACGGCGATGTTCATCTGGTACCAGCTCCTCGGCAACCGCCGCACGCCCGCCCGGCCCGACGCCCAGCGGGCCTCCCTCCTGGGACCCGCATTCTCCCACGAACAAATTCGTCACTTCCTGGACGCCGCCGGCGCCAAATACCGATACTTCGACCACGAAGACCAGCTCTGCACCTGCGTCGCCGACCTGATCGCCCGCCAGAAGGTCGTCGGCTGGATGCAGGGACGCACCGAGTTCGGTCCCCGGGCCTTGGGCAACCGAAGCATCCTCGGCGACGCCCGAAGCCGCCAGATGCAATCGCTGATGAACCGAAAAATCAAGTTCCGCGAATCCTTCCGCCCCTTCGCGCCGGCCGTGCTCCGCGAGCGCGCAAGCGACTTCTTCCAGATGCCCGACAACCAGGACAGCCCCTACATGCTCCTGGTGGCGCCGGTTGCCGAGGACAAACGCCTCGCCGACGACGGCGGAGCCGCCAAAGGGCTGGACAAGCTCAAGGCGATCCGCAGCGTGGTGCCGGCCGTCACCCACGTCGACTATTCGGCCCGGATCCAGACGGTGGACCCCCAGCGGCACGGGCGGTTGCACAAGCTCCTGAAGGCCTTCCAGGCCAAGACCGGCTGTCCGGTGATGATCAACACCAGCTTCAACGTCCGCGGCGAGCCGATCGTCTGCACACCCGAACACGCCTACCGCTGCTTTATGGCCACCAACATGGACGTGCTGGTAATGGAAAACTATCTGCTCTTGAAAGAGGAACAGCCCGGCGGAAAGGAACACCCCATCGACGAGTACCTGGCCCGGTTCCAGTTGGACTGACATGCACAAAGCCGCGACCGGTGGTCGCGCCCGGAGCAACAACCCACCGGCTTTCATGGCCCTTTGGCGCGACCACCGGTCGCGGCTTTATGAGACCCCATGAGCCTGATCCGCATCGACTACAGCCCGTCGCGCCACAAATTGGCCCTTATCGCCACCGTTTGGATGGTGCTGTTGGGCATCGTCGGCGCGATCCTGCTGAAGAAGACCGGCTGCGTGCCGGCCGCGGCGGCCGTTTGGGCCGCCGCACTGCTGATCGCCGGAATCGGCTGGGCCGCGCCGCGGCTGATGCGGGCCGTTTACTTGGGCCTGGTCTACGCGACACTACCCGTCGCCCTGGTGGTTTCACTCCTGGTGCTGCTGTTGGTATACTACCTGGTGCTGACGCCGACGGGCCTGCTGATGCGGCTGTTCGGCTACGACCCGATGCACCGCCGCTTCGACCCCGACGCCCAGACCTACTGGCTCCCCCGCCAGCAGGACGAGGACGTCAGCCGGTACTTCCGGCAGTTCTAGCGTTTGGAAAACCCTGATGGCCGACGAAAAAAACGAAACGGACGACCCGCAGCAGCAGGCCCTGGAGTTCGAGCAACAGGCCGCCGGGCCCCAGATCGGGCTGCTCGCCGAGTTCGTCTACTTCCTGCTGCACAACAAGAAGTGGTGGCTCACGCCGATCATCCTCGTGCTGCTGGCCGTCGGAGTCCTGGTCTGGCTGGGCAGCACGGGAGTGCCCTTTATCTACCCGCCGTAGCAGCCACACCTTGCCCGCGTCGGCTCTCCACTCACCACTCACCACTCACCACTACCCAATGCCCAACGTCTACGAAGGAAAAACCACCGCCCCCCAGGGCCGGTTCGCCATCGTCGTCTCCCGCTTCAACCAGTCGGTTACCTCTCGGCTGTTGGACGGCGCGCTGAACACGCTCACCTCCCACGGGGTGCCCGACGAGCAGATCGACGTGGCCTGGGTCCCCGGCGCCTTCGAAATCCCCACCGTCGCCGCCCGGCTGGCCGCCGGCGGACGCTACGTGGCCGTGATCTGCCTGGGGGCGGTGATCCGCGGCGAGACCACCCACGACCAGCACATCAACCGCGCCGTCAGCACCGCACTGGCCCAACTCGGCGCCCGCCACGGCCTCCCGGTCCTCTTCGGCGTGCTGAGCTGCGACACCCTCGAACAAGCCGTCGCCCGATCCGGCGGCCAGCCCTCCACCAAGGGAAAAGACCGCCCCGACAGCCGTCTCGGAAACAAAGGCGCCGACTGTGCCGAGGCCGCCCTGGAGATGGTCGACCTGATGGCCAAGCTGCCTGCAACCCCGTCCCAATAAAGCCGCGACCGTTGGTCGCGCCAAAGCGCCGCGAAAGCGGCTTCGCCCTTTCCCGGCGCGACCACCGGTCGCGGCTTTGTGAACCACGACCCGACAACCCGTTGGTGCAACAACCCGGACGGTTGTGTACGGTCCGCACTACCGATGGACCAGAATCGCCGCGACCAGCCCCTCGGTCGTGTACTCCGTTGCCTCGGCCGCCGGCTCATGGCCCAATCGGCGGAGCGTCTCGGAGGTGATCGGGCTGATGCTGGCCAGCCTGGCCTTCCGTAGCTGCTCGCCGAACATCGCAACCAGCGACCGCGCAATCGCCGAGCTGGTCACCGTGACCCAGTCGATCCGCCCGGCGGACATCGCGGCGGCCACGTCCTCCTCCGCCCGCTCCACGTCCGTGCTCGAGTACACGACCACCTGCTCCACCGTGCCTCCGGCCGCCGTCAGCCGCTCGGCCAACACTTCCCGGCCGCGGCTCGCCCGGGCCAAGAAGAACCGGCGTGCCCGTGCCTCGACGGCCAACTCCTCGGCTAACGCCTCCGCCCGATACTCTCCCGGCACCAGGTCGGCCTCGAGGTGATATCGGCGGAGCTCTTCGGCCGTGGCGGGGCCGATGGCCGCCAGCTTCACGTGGCCCAGCCGCCTGAGATCACCGCCAACCTTAATCAGCCGCTCCAGGAGGTAGCGGACACCGTTGAGACTGGAAAAGACCAGCCAGTCGTAGCGGTCCAGTTGGCTGAGGACAGCGTCGACCGGGGCCCAATCGGGCGGATCGCCGATGCAAATCGCCGGTTGAACCAGCACCTCCGCACCCAACTCCGTAAACCGGTCGAACAACCCACCGACCTGATCCCGGGGACGCGTCAGCAGGACCCGCCTCCCGATCAGCTCCCGGGCGGCAAACCAGGAGACCTCCGGGGCCAGCGAGACTACCTCACCCACGATGATCACCGTCGGCCCACGCAGTTCTCGCTCGGCAATCACCTGGGACAGCGTCCCCAGCGTGCAGCGGATCGTCTGTTGATCGGGCCAGGAGCAACGCCGCACGACGGCCACGGGCGTCTGGGGCGGTTTCCCCCGGGCGACCAGTGCCCGGCTCCACTCCGCGGCCGTCTCCAGACCCATATAGAAGATCAACGTTCCGGGAAACTCGGCCAAGGCCCCGTAGTCGAGAGGGGGCCCCGGCTTGTCCCGCTGCTGCCGGCCAGTCACCAACGCAATGGCCGAGGCGTAACGGCCGTGGGTGATGGGAATTCCTGCGTACCCGGCGGCGGCCAGCGCGGCCGTTACCCCCGGGACCGTCTCGAAGGCGATGCCTGCCGCAGCCAGGGCCTCGGTCTGCCCGCCGCTGTGACCGAAGACCTCCGGATCCCCCCCTTTAAGGTATACGACCGTCTTTCCTTGCCTCGCGGCAGCTACCATCCGGGCGATGATCTGCTCGTGCGATGTCTCCGCCTGGTTGCCTTGGGGGCTGCTCTGCCCGAGGCAGACTGCCTCCACAGAGGGGCGTGCGTGACTCAGAATCGCCGGATTGACCAGGCAGTCGTAGAGAATCAGGTCGGCCCGCCGGAGACATTCAACTCCCCGGAGCGTTATCAGGCGGGGATCGCCGGGCCCGGCCCCCACCAAGTAGACTCTCCCCGCGTTGCTGCCCTGAGAATGGTCCATTGAGGCAAAGTTTCCCGGCTCAAACACGCAGAGGTTTCTGGCATCGTCGCCCGCTACGGCCTCCGGTTGCGTGCAGCCAGTGTCCGGCAGAACCCGCCTTGGGGTGCCGTTTCCGGCCGGCCGGACAACCGCGGCCACCGAAGGCGTTGTGTTGTGCAGGCCACGTGCTAGAATAGTGTTTTGGGCGGTGTGTGAGAACAGGGGGTAGACCAGGCTGCACCGCCCCGGAAGCCTGCTGCCGTCCGTCTGCTCGACGTCCGATCTGGCCGACCATGGTATCCCAAGAGAACTCCGCTCAACTTCCAGAAACGCAGCCCGGCCGGCGAGAAACCCTCACGCCGGCCAAGCGAAAACGCTTGCAGAAGATCTTCGAGCACGCCAGCAAACAATTCGCGCAGGAAAACTACGACTACGCCACCGATCTGTTTGCCGACTGCGTGCTGGGCGACCCCTCGAACTTGATCTACGTCCAAAACTACATCGGCAACCTCCAGAAGAAATACAACAACAACAAAACCGGCAGCAAGCTCGCCCAATTCAAGGAGCGCGGAGCCCGCGGCGCCGCCAAACGGGCCCTGGCACGCAGCGAGTGGGACGAAGTGATCAAGCACGGGCTGAAGGTCCTGGCGGTCAACCCCTGGGACGTCCCCGCCCTGACGGCCATGGCCACCGCCTCGGAGAACTCGGGCGACGACGAGGTGGAGCTATACTACCTCAAGTGCGCTTTGGAAGTGAATTCCAAGGACCTTAACGTCAACCGCCAATGCGCCAGGGCATTGGCCGCCCGGGAGCAGTTCGACCAGGCCATCGCCTGCTGGCACCGCGTCGAGCAGGTTCGCCCCGGCGACGAAGAGGCCCAACGGGAGATCGCTCGGCTGGCCGTGGAAAAGACCATCGTCCGGGGCGGATACGACGATGATGAGGCCAAGAAACTCGCCGGCGACCAAAAGGCTCAGCCCCAACAGCCGCTACGCGAACTCTCCAACGAAGAGCGCCTCCAGCAAAGAATCGCCGAAGAACCCACGGAACTCTCCAACTACTTCGAGCTGGCCCAGTTGTATTTCAACAAAGAAAACTACCGGGCCGCCGAAGAAGTGTTTGCCCGAGCATACGAAGTCTCCGGAGGTGACGCCGACGTCCGCGAACGCTGGCAGGACGCCGAGCTGCGGCGCCTCCGGCAACAAATCGCCAAAGCCAAGAACGAGGAAACACGAAAGAAGCTTATCCAGCAGTTCCACGAAAAAGACCTCCTGGTGCACCAGGAGCGCTGCGAGCGTTATCCCCACAACCTGGCCTTCCGATTCGATTTGGGGCTCCGATACCAGCAAATCGAGCAGTACAACGAGGCAATCCGTGAGTTCCAGGTAGCCCGAAATGATCCCGGCCGCAAGGGACGCTGCATGCTGCATCTGGGCCGGTGCTTCGAGGCCATCAACCGCCACCGGCTGGCCATGACCCACTACGAGTCGGCCATCAATGAGATCCCCGACCGGGAGGAGGAGCACAAAAAGGACGCCCTCTACCGCGCGGCAAAACTCTCCCTGGCCCTGGACGATCTCGAAACGGCCGAAAAGCACCTCACCAACCTGGCCGAGCTCGACTTCGCCTACAAGGACGTCTCGGCTCTGCTGGACAAGATCGCCGAATTACGCAAAAATACCTGATTGGCCTCCACAACGGCCGCCAACAGGGCCTTCCAAATAGCCTCCCAAACTCCCCGAAAAGCCACAAACCTCCAACACTCTATGCCCACTACCAAGAGTGCCAAGAAGCGACTCCGCCAGAACATTGCCAACCGGCTGCGAAACCACTCGATCAAGCGGGCCGTCCGCACCCAATGCCGCAAGGTCCGCCAGGCCATCCAGGCCGGCGACGCCGAACTGGCCGAGGCCGAACTCCGCCTGGCCGCCAAAAAGCTCGACCGGGCCGGCGCCCGAAACATCATCCACCCAAACGCCGGCGCGCGGACCAAGTCGCGACTCTCCGCCAAGATCAAGGCCCTCAAGGCCGGCTGAGGACCTCCTGCAACCAGTCCCTCTGGCACAAGTCTGAGTGGACTTGTACGATTCTGACCAAACCGTTTAGCCGCCGCGGCCACGCGGCGCCAAGGCCTCCCCGCGGCCGCCAGGGCCCTGCCGTCCGGAACTCCCCGAATCACGATCTCAACCGGCCGATATTGATCCGACGGCCACTCAAAACTCCACGTCCTCCGCCTCGAACACCGGCCCCTCCACGCAGGTCCGCCGGTAATCCCACACACCCGACGCGTCGCGGATCTTCGCCACGCAACTGAAGCAGATCCCAATCCCGCAGGCCATCGGCGTCTCCAGCGATACCTGGCACCGCAGGCCCAATTGCCGGGCGACCTTGGCCGCCGCCTCCATCATCGGCTCCGGGCCACAGCACACCATCCGGCAGCCCAGCGCAGAGTCCTCCACCACCGGTCCGATCAGATCGGTGACCAACCCGTGGTGCCCGGACGACCCGTCGTCCGTGCTCAGACGGACCTCCACCCCCGCCTGTTGAAAATCCTCCACACCCGCCAGATACTCCCGGCTGCGGGCCCCGTAACACAGCGTCACCTTCCGGGCTCGGGGAACCACTCGGGCCGGATCCCCGTAGGCGTGCAGCCCCAGGTACTCCCGCGCCAGCGACAGAAACGGCGTCTGCCCGATCCCCCCGGCAACCATCACCAGGTGTTCGGTCTCCGTAGGCGGGAATCCGTTGCCCAGCGGACCCCATACTTCGATCGGCGCCCCCGGCGGCATCGTCGCCAACCGCCGAGTCATCTTCCCCACGACCAGATAGACGACCTCCAGGCCTTCAGGCTTCTCTTCGGTGTCCAGTACGACGTCATAAAGCGCCAGCGCACGCCCCAGCAGCGGATCGTTCACCCCGGCCAGCCGCAGCATCATGAACTGCCCGGGGACGATCCGCCGGGCGATCTCCGGACACGCAAACCGAACCCGGTACGTATCCCGGCCGACCCGGGCGTTTTCGTCGATAGCGGCCGTGCCCTGCCAGGCCCGGTCGGCGTACGCAATGGGGCGGTCGTGTTCGGTCATGGTTGCTTCACTGCGTGGCGCAATGCCTCGAGCTCCTTTCCGGTAAGCCTACGGCACGCCCCCGGCGGCAGACTGCCCAGCCGTACCGGGCCCACGGCGGTCCGCACCAGCCGCAGCACCTTGTGCCCCACCCGGGCCAGCGCGCGGCGGATTTCGCGGTTGCGGCCCTCCCGCAGCACCATCTCCAGGATCGTGCTCTCCTTCTGCCGAGACTTGACCCGCAGTTGGTCCACCCGCGCGAGCCCCTCGGCCAATCGCACGCCCCGGCGGAGCCGGGCCAGGACCTCCTGGGTCGGTCGGCCGGCGACCTGCACGCGGTAGGTCTTCCGCACGCCATAGCGAGGATGCGTCAAGCGGTTGGCCAACTCGCCGTCGTTGGTCAGCAGAATCAACCCTTCGCTGCTGAGATCGAGCCGCCCGATGGCAAACAGCCGCATCCCTCCCGCCGGAACCAGGTCCACTACCCGCGGCCGTCCCGACGGATCCCGATTGGTCGAGACTACCCCCGGGGGCTTGTTGACGGCGTAATAGATGGGCTTGGCCTGATTCAGCGGCACGCCGTCCAGGCGGATCTCCTGGCGCGACGGATCGGCCCTGGTCCCCAGTTCGGTAACCACCTGCCGATCGACCTCCACCCGGCCCGCCGTAATCAGCTCTTCGCACTGCCGCCGGCTGCCGACCCCGGCCGCCGCCAGCACCTTCTGTAGCCGTTCCCCGCCGGCGCGCGAAACCCCACTCCGCGGCGACTTGGCTGGGCGACGTTTTTGGGGACGCGAGCGTGCGGGCATCTCGGGGCGCTGCCGGGGCGGCGGATCGGTCCGGTACTGCTCCACCGATCATAACGCCTGCCCCCAAGATCCGACACCCGTCCGGTGAGCCGGTACACCGCGGCGAAAGTCTTCTACCCGAGCCGGAGGTCAACGACCTGCGGTCCGCAACGCGTTGCCTTCCGGCTATCGTGATGTCTTCACGGCAGGGAACTTCCGCCGCGGTGGCCTAAAGACTTTCAGCCGCCTCCCCCTTACCGCCGCCCCCAGTTCCAGGGCAGCCAACCCGGACGGAGGTGATCTCGAGGGGGTTGCACCCGGAGGACCTCCGCAGGGGGCTTGTCGTATTCCAGCGGACGAGCACCGACGATCTGCGGACCGGGTTCGGTCTCCGGATACGGGTCGAATTGCTGCGCCTGGCTCTGCTGGTACTCGGCCGGGCCCGGATGGAACCAATTCGGAGGGGCCATGCCACGACAGCCGGCAGCCCCTCCGGCAACAGCCATCCCCAGCACGGCATACCACAGCTTGTTCATGGCAACGCTCCCTGCCCCATCGAGGAATCCCCGGCCCCTATCAATCGGGCGGCGGATTATAGGCACTCACCCCCACCGAGAAAAGGTGAGTCTCCCGGAAAGCCCGGCCCGCCCGCCCCACAGAAAAGATCGACTGTGCCCGGCCCGGCAGATAAGTCTATTCGCCACAAGGTGTTATCGCGTTAAACTGGGCCGAGTCTGCGGAGCCCTCCCAAATCTGGCATCTCGGTTGTGACCCAGATCGACAAATCCGGCCCGACCACGGGCCGACGTACCGTCGGCCGCTAACCCGGATTATTCAAGAATTCGGGAATTCTTGAGCCTCCAAGGGTATC
>CAZUAM010000140.1:0-12773 GCA_964618095.1 uncultured Planctomycetaceae bacterium
CGGCGTAGTACACCGTGTGCTCTTCGCTGGTAAAGGCGTTGTAATGGGCGCCCATCTCGTCAAACTCGCGATTGACGTCGTCGGCCGAGCGGGTGGGCGTGCCCTTGAACATCATGTGTTCGAGGAAGTGGCTCACACCCCCGGTGACGTCGGTCTCGTCGCGCGAACCGGTCTTGACGAAGAAGCCCAGGGCCGTCGAATGGGCCTCACCGTTGCACTCGGCAATCACTTCCAGGCCGTTGTCCAGCGTATGGCTACGGAATTCCAAAGAGCACCTCCGGCTCGTTCAAATAGGATCTCGTGATTTTCGGAGCTCTACAACGTTTCACCCGGCAACCGTGCCGGGGCTAGCCACCGCGTAGCCGCGGCGGCTAAACAGTTCCGTCTCAGAATTGTGCGGGTCTATTGAGCCCGATCAGAAACCCCCCGGGCCGCGTTGCGGCCCGGCTATGGTCACCTTCAGGTTGTAGTCGCGTGTGGAACTACTAAGCGTCAACGGCTACCTCCAACTTGCGTGAACCGAGCGTGACCAGGGTGAAATCGCCGGGGGGATGCTCGGCCAGGTAGGCATTGATGCTGCCAGAGGTCAACTGATCGATCAGCCGCTCCAGCTCGTCCAGCGTGCGGGCACGTCCCAGGTGATACCAATCGCGGGCGATGGCGGAGCTTCGGGCGGCACTCGACTCCTGCTGCATGATCAGGGAGCTCTTGATCCGCGCCTTGAGCCGATCGAGCTCGTTCTCCCGGATACCTTCGGCCAGGCGGCGGAGTTCGCCGAGGATCACGTCCAGGGTTTCCTGGGCCCGATCGGCACTGGTTCCGGCGTAGCAGAAGACCGCGCCGCGGTCGCGGAGCGTGCTGTAGCTGGCATGAACGCTGTAGCACAGGCCGCGGCGTTCGCGGACCTCGGTGAACAGTCGGGCGCTGGACCCGCCGCTGAGCACGCCCACCGCGCCCCAGGCCTGAAAATAATCGGGATCGCGATACGCAACGCTGGGGTAGGCGACGCCGATCTGAGTCTGACTGGAATCGTAAGGGAGGTGCTCGTACTTGCGGCCGGGAGCCTGCTCCACGATCTGCTGGGCCTCGCCCGGCTTCCAATCGCCCAGCAGGCTGCCGACGGTATCTTTCAGTTGTTCCCAATCGCAGCGCCCCGCCACGCCCAGGATGGTGCCGTTGGGGCGGTATCTCTGGTGGAAATGGGGACGGACGTCGTCGATGTTGATGGCCTCCAGGGCCTGCTGCTCACCCTGGGCAGGCCGTCCCCAGGGCTGGGGATAGTGGCGGCGGCGGAGCTCGATCATCACCTTCTGGGCCGGCTCGTCTTCAACGGCCCGAAGCTCCTGCAACATCACCAGCCGGCCGGCTTCCAACTGGTCGGGCGGGAGGCGTGCGCTGCGGAACACGTCGGCGTAGATGGCCAGTGCGGGGGGGAGGTTTTCGGCCAGGGTGGCGCCGCTGAAGAGGGCGTGGGCGGCGGAGACCGACTCGTGGCGTTCCACGCCCAGGTTGTCCAGGTCGAGGACGAAGCGGCGGCTGTCGCGCCCGCCCGCCCCCCGCAGGGCCATCTCGCAGGTAAAGCCGCTCAGCCCGCTCCGATCCGGCGGATCGTGCACGCAGCCGGCCGGCACCAGGAACGTAAAGGCCGCCGATTCCAGCGACACCAGCGGCTCGGCGACCAGCACCAGGCCGTTGGAGAACGTATGGGAAAGGATCGACTTGCTCACGGGGTGTCCTTGCACGGAGTGGTCAGTTATCGGTTGTCAGTTATCGGTTGTCAGTTATCGGTTGTCAGTTATCGGTTGTCAGTTATCAGTTCTTGCGAATAGAGTTGCAGGACATGGGTGAACAGCAGTCTTGACCCCAGCTCATATCGTCTTCTACGAAAGCAGGTAGTTCGCATAAGGACAAGAACTGAGGACTGACAACGGACGACTGACAACTTCTGACCGCAAGCGGCTACGAATACGCCAACTCGACGGCCTTGAACACGGTCTTGACCAAGGTGAAGCCCAGCCGGCGATAGAGCCGGATCGCCCCGTCGTTCTGTGCGGTTACTTCCAGGTAGACGCGCTTGAGGCCGGCCTGGCGAAACCCTTCCAGTGCCCGAAACAGCAGGCTGGTGCCCAGGCCGGCGTCGCGATGGGCGGGCGTAATTCCCAGGTTCTGGACGGCGCCCAGCCCGGCGCGGTGGCGGATCCCCTGGACCGTGCCACAGTACTCCGGCCGCCGTTGCCCGGCAGGCGCGTAGACCGCCAGCCAGGTGGCCTGGGGCAAAAAGCCCGGTTTTCGGGCGATCTCGCCCATTAGACGGCGGCAGCCGGCCAACTCGCCCAGGCAAGGGAAGACGTTGGCATCGATCTCGCTGCGAAAACTCAGGTACTTCGCCTCGGCAAACGCCTCCAACAACGACTCGCCCCAGGGCAGGAAACGATATCCGGTCGGCGGGGCGGCCCGGGAGAAGTCGCGGTCGACCAGGTCGATCTCCATTCGGTAACGTTTGAAGTAGGTCAGATCCATTCGGTGAATTGCCCGAAGCCAGGGAAACGGTCCCACCAGAGGCGCCGGCAGCCGAAGTCCCACCACTTGAATTAAGGCTCATCCGACTGAAGCGTACCTCGGTCCTTTCCTGGGGAGTACCGGTGCCTCTTCTCTGTTCACTGATTTGCCGAAGTCCAGACTGCACTTGCGGTTACGTCCAACGGGCAACAGAGAAGAGGCACCGGTACTTGTGCAATTTGGTCTTCAGGTACGCGAATCTCGGATGAACCTGAATTCTATCGCCAACCGACAACGGGGTCAAATGACCCGAGGGGTGCGCCGGCCTGCGGGTGACTGCCAAGGGGCCCCCCGGATTTACATCGACCGTCGGCCAGGGGATGGGGCCCCTTTTTCCTCTCCCCCGTACAGCCGACAAATGCTAGAAAACCGTGCGCCGGTGCCCGCTGGCCGGAAGAACACGCCCAGGTGTCCGAGCCAAACATCACCCCCTCAAATGGTTGAGGCAAAACAAGTTATGACCAGGGGTAGCGATTCTTTTCGGCCTCCGGGCCGGTCGGGTAAGATTGACGTCTTCAATAGAGGCCCGGGGGCGGCAGACGATGGCAGCCCCGGAAAGATGCGAATGAGACAAACGAGACGAAGCTGTTTACGCATAGGTGGGTTGACCGCCGCACTGCTGGGATGCCTCTGGATCTCTGGTTGCGGCCCGCCCGACTCCCGGTCCCACGGGCGGCCCGGCTATCCGGTCAGCGTGGTATGCACCACCGGCCAGGTGGCCGATATGCTCGAGAACATCGGCGGCCGGCACGTGAGGGTCGAGTCGCTGATGGGATCCGGTGTGGACCCCCATCTCTACAAGGCCGTCCCCGGAGACGTCCGCAGGCTGAACTCGGCCGACGTGGTGTTCTACAGCGGGCTACACCTGGAGGGCCGCCTGGCCGACCTGCTCGAGAAGCTCGCCCGGCGCAAGCCGGTCTACGCCGTGACCGAGGGGCTCGAACAAGTCCACAAGAAAGGGGGCAAGCGACTCCGCGAGGTGCCCGGCTCGGAGGGCAACTACGACCCACACGTCTGGTTCGACGTTTCACTATGGGGAGAATGTGTCGATTACGCGGCCGAGAAGTTGATCGCCCTGGACCCGGATCGCGCCGAGGACTACCGCCGCAACGCCGACGCCTACATGGCCCGGCTGGCCGAGTTGCACCAGTCGTGCAGGGAGCAGTTGGCCGGGATTCCGAAGGGGCAGCGGGTGATGGTCACCGCCCACGACGCGTTCGGCTATTTCGGCGACGCCTACGAGGTGGAGGTCCACGGGCTCCAGGGAATCAGCACGGCCGACGAGGCCGATCTGTCCTCGGCCAACAAGCTGGTCGAGTTGCTGGCCGACCGAAAGATCAAGTCCGTGTTCGTCGAGAGCAGCGTTCCCCAGAGGAACATCCGCTCGCTGGTCGAGGCCTGTGCCGCCCGGGGACACACGGTGAGAGTCTGCGACCAAGCGCTTTACTCCGACGCCATGGGCCCGGAGGGGACTCCCCAGGGAACGTATACCGGAACGGTCAGGCACAACGTGAAGACCATCGTTGAAGCATTGAAGTAGCTGCACATAAAGCCGCGACCGTTGGTCGCGCATTGGCGCGCGACCGCTGGTCGCGAATTGGCGCGCGACCGCTGGTCGCGCATTGAGGAGCAACCAGCGGTTACGAATTCGTACGCGACCAACCGTCACGGCTTTATGGCAGTCGACGAGCACGATACAAGTATTTCGGAACTCCGCTGAGAGGAACCCCGAGCATGCCAACTCCACCACTGGAAATCCACGATATGACCGTGGCCTACCATCGCAAGCCCGTGCTGTGGGACGTGGACCTGACCGCGCCGGAGGGCAAACTGATCGGCATTGTGGGTCCCAACGGGGCGGGCAAGAGCACGCTGATCAAGGCGGTGCTGGGCCTGATCCCGCTGGCCAGCGGACGAGTCGAGTTCTACGGCCGGCCCTACGCCCGCCAGCGACACCTGGTCGGCTACGTACCCCAGCGGGAATCGGTCGACTGGGATTTTCCCGTCACGGCCCTGGACGTGGTGATGATGGGCACCTACGGCGGGTTGGGATGGTTCCGCCGCCCCGGTGCCCGCCAGCGCCGCCAGGCCGACGAGTGCCTGGCCCAGGTCGGCATGGAGCCGCTGGGCCGGCGGCAGATCCGTCAGCTTTCGGGCGGGCAACAGCAACGGGTGTTTCTGGCCCGGGCCCTGGCACAAAACGCGCAGATCTATTTCATGGACGAGCCGTTCGCCGGAGTGGACGCGGCCACGGAGCAGGCCATCGTGGGCCTGCTGCAATCGCTCAGACACAGCGGCAAGACGGTGCTGGTCGTGCACCATGATCTGCAAACCGTCCGGGACTACTTCGACCACGTGATCCTGCTGAACATGCGGTTGATCGCCGAGGGTCCGACCGAAACGACCTTCACCCCCGAAAACCTCAACAAGACCTACGCCGGACGGCTGACCGTGCTCGACCAGGCCGCCGAAGCCGTCCGCCGGGGAGAGCCAGCACCGTGAGTTACCTGACCTTGATCGCCCTGCTGGGCACGTCGCTGCTGGGCAGCGTGGCCGGCGTGTTGGGAAGCTTCGCCGTGCTGCGGCGCCGGGCCCTGGTGGGCGACCTGCTCTCGCACGCGGCCCTGCCCGGCCTGTGCCTGGCGTTCATGATCCTCGGCACCCGGCATTTCCTGGGCATGCTCGCCGGTGCGCTACTGAGCGGGCTGGCCGGGGTGGCCCTGATTACGCTGGTCTGCCGCTGGACCCGCACCAAGGAAGACGCCGCCCTGGGGATCGTGCTGAGCACCTTTTTCGGCGGCGGCATCGTGCTCTCGTCGATCATCCAGAACCGCCCCGGCAGCGAGCCGGCGGGACTCCAGTCGTACATCTACGGTCAGGTGGTGGGCATGACCCGAGGGGACCTCTACCTGTTCGCCGGCGTCTCGGCCGCCGCCCTGCTGGTGGTGGTGCTGTTGTACAAGGAGTTCCAGGTGCTCTCCTTCGACCCGGGTTTCGCCCGGGCCCAAGGGTGGCCTACCCTGGCGTTGGACATGACCATGATGGGCACGCTGGCGCTGGTCACCGTGGCGGGGCTACCGGCGGTGGGCGTGGTGCTGATGGCCGCCCTGCTGATCCTCCCCGGGGCCACCGCCCGCTTCTGGACCGACCGCCTCGGTCCGCTGCTGCTTCTCTCGGGCATCCTCGGTGCGGCCACCGGCGCGACCGGCACTCTGCTCTCGGCGGGCGTGGTGAAGCCCTGGCTGGGGTTCGACCCGTTGGCCTTCGGCACCGGGGATTCGAGCCCGCCGACCGGCCCGGTGATCGTGCTCTGTGGAACGGCCATCTTCCTGTTCTCGGTCTTCTTCGCCCCCCGCCGCGGCGTGGTTGCGCGGCTCTGGGCCGGGGTGCGCCTGAGATGGAAGACCGCACGCGAAAACCTGCTGCGGACCTTGTATGAGCTGAGTGAAGCCCAACTTCCCAATCTGCCGGAGATCTCCCTCGACGCGTTGCTCAGCCACCGGGCGTGGAGCCGGGCGCAGGCCCGCCGGTTGGTGGGTTGGCTCGTCCGGGCCGGGCTGGGGCAGCGGGGGCCGGGCGGGATCCGGCTGAGCGAGCAGGGATTGGCCGAGGCCGGGCGGCTGGTCCGCGCCCACCGCCTCTGGGAGCTGTTCCTCATCCAGGACGCCGACATCGCCCCGGACCACGTCGACCGCGACGCCGACGCGATCGAACACCTGCTCACACCGGAGATGGTCGACCGTCTGGAAGCCGACCTGGTGGCCGCCGGAAAGTTGCCCGAGCGGGCCGTCCCCCGCTCGCCCCATGAAATGACACCCTCGGCAGATGTCTCCGATGACAACGGGAGGGAGCTGCCCACGAATCAATCCTGATTTTGAAACACGTCCCTCTGGTTCCCAAGCTCCAGCTTGGGAACCAACATTCGGCCGCGATGCGTTCCTGAAGCGATCGGTTCCCAAGCTGGAGCTTGGGAACCAGATCGAGAAATAGACGCCATGCTTGAATCGTTCTACCAGCTCGATCCTAATACGCAGACCGATTTCTGGGTGATCAGCATCGGCGCGATGACCAACACGGCCTGCGCGGTGCTGGGCTGCTACCTGGTCCTCAGACGCATGAGCCTGCTGGGCGACGCGCTCTCGCACGCCGTGCTGCCGGGGCTGGTGGTGGCGTTCGTCCTCTCCGGCAGCCTGAATATCGTCTATATGGCCGCGGGGGCGCTGTGCGTGGGGCTGCTCACCACCGTGCTGGTCGAAACGCTTCACCGCCACGGCGGCGTGGCCGAGGACGCCAGCATGGGCGTGGTCTTCACCTCGTTGTTCGCCCTGGGCGTGATCCTCATCAAGCGATACGCACATACGGTCGATCTGGACCCCGACTGTGTGCTCAACGGCGTGCTGGAGCTGGCTGAATTCAACACGGTTCCGCTGGCCGGATACGAGTTGCCCCGGGCGCTGGTCACCATCGCCCCGGTGCTGCTGCTGAACGTTGTTTTCATCGTGCTCTTCTGGAAAGAGCTGCTGATCTGCTCGTTCGATCCCGCGTTGGCCACGGCGATGGGGCTCCGGGCCGGGGTGATCCATTATCTGCTGATGGCCCTGGTGGCGGTGACCACCGTGGCCTCGTTCGAGCAGGTCGGCTCGATCCTGGTGGTGGCCATGCTGATCGTGCCGGGGGCCACCGCCCATCTGCTTTCGGACCGGCTGCGGAACATGCTCTGGATCTCGGCGGGGATCGCCGTGGCCTCGGCGGTGCTGGGCCATCTGGCCGCCGTGCAGTTGAACACCAATACGGCCGGGACGATGTCGGTCGTGGTGGGGTTGTTCTACCTGGCGGCCGTCTTCTTCTCACCCCGCTACGGCATCCTCAGCACCCTGGCACGCAGCCTACAAACGTCGCTCAGGATCGTCCGTGAGGACCTCTTGGGCATGCTCTACCGGTTGGAGGAATTGGCCGTCGAGAAGCCGCTGGGGCGCCGCCAGGCCACCGAGGCGGTCGGCGGCGGGCTGCTGGCCCGGCTGGGACTCCGCTCGCTGTTGCGTCGCGGCGAGGCACGGTTGGAGCGGCAGCGATTGCGGCTGACCGACGCCGGCCGGCAGCAGGCGACGCAGTTGGTCCGCTCCCACCGGCTCTGGGAGGCCTACCTGGTCGAATACCTCGGGCTGCCGCTCGATCACGTCCACGAGCCGGCCACGCGGATGGAACACTTCATTGACGAAGACCTTCAAGAGCGCCTCACCACCGAAGTCACCCAAACGGCCACCGACCCCCACGGCCGCGAGATCCCCGAAAAGGGGTCAGTCCTTAGATCTTAGTGTCCGCGATTATCGGAAGATTGTTCGCACTGAAGACGCTGAGATCTAAGGACTGACCCCTTTCCGGATTCTGGACCACACGCTGCTCTGGCGGTACGATGGAAGGTCACCGGGGAGGAGTGGAGTTCCTATTGACCTCAGTTTACCGAAGGAGACATTCCGTGACGTCCGATATCAATCGCCGCAGGTTCATCGGATCCGCCGTCGCGTCCGGCGTGATTACCATCGTTCCCAGACATGTCTTGGGCGGAACCCGATACGTCGCCCCGAGCGACAAGATCGCGCTGGCCCACGTCGGCATGGGCACGCAGGGGTTCCGCGAGCTCGGGGGCCTGTTGGCCGAGCCACAGATACAGATCGTGGCCGTCTGCGACCCGAACACCGACAGCAACGATTACGTCGAGTGGGGCAAGCACAACATCCGCAACACCCTCCGAAGGTATTTGGGCAATCCCAAGTGGAGAGAGAACGACAACGGCTGTCCCGGAGGCCGAGAGGTGGGCCGGCAAGTCGTGGACACCTACTACGCCAACCAGCGAAGCAAGGAGAGCTTCAAGGCGTGCTCCGCCTATGCCGACTTCAGGGAGCTGCTGGAGAAAGAGAAGGACCTGGACGCGGTCAAGATCATGACGCCCGATCATCTCCACGCGGCCGTATCCATCGCGGCGATGAACAAAGGCAAGCACGTGATGGTGCACAAGCCGCTCGCCAACCGGTTGTACGAAGGAAGACTGGTCGTCGAGACGGCCCGCAAGACGAAGGTTGCCACGCACCTGCTGGCCTACGGCAGTGGGACCGGCAACGGGTTGATTGCCCAGCGGATCAAAGAGGGAGTCATCGGAGCGCTGCGGGAAGTGCACAACTGGACGAACCGGCCGGTGTGGCCTCAATACACCGAGATCCCCACCGACACCCCGCCGGTCCCGAAGGGCCTCGATTGGGACTTGTGGCTGGGGCCGGCGCTGCCCCGCCCCTACCATCCGCACTACACCCACACGGTATTCCGCGGCTGGTACGATTTCGGCGGCGGTTCCATGGCCGACATGGGCATCTACAGCCTGTGGCCGGTGTTTACGGCGCTGGGCCTGGGCTGTCCGATAGGCGCCGAGGCATGGGCAACCCACACGTGCACGATCGTCGATCAAGTCAGCCGGACGGCGAAGAACGATTTCGCCTACCCGGCCGGCTGCACCATCCGGCTGAAGTTCGCGGCCCGGGAGGACATGCCCGCGGTGGATCTGTTCTGGTACGACGGAGGCATGAAACCACGCCTGCCCGAGGAAATCGAGACGCAGAACGTCCCGATGCCCAGAGAGGGCATCCTGTTTGTCGGCGACCAGGGAAAGATCATGGCCGGTTTCAACGGCCAGAACCCGCAACTGTTCGCCAAGGGCAAGAGCGAAGCCCTCCGGTTGGAACGGGCGGAAAGGGGCCGCGGCGGGCGCCACAGCACATGGCTCCAGGCCGTCAAAGGCGGCGAACCGTCGCCGGGGAGTTTCCTCAATGCCGGCCCAATTACCGACGCGGTGAACCTGGGGACCGTCGCCCTGCGGGCGGGGAAGAAGGTCCTGTTCGACAGTGAGAAGATGAAAATCACCAACGCCGCCGACGCGAACAAGTACCTGCGTCGCGAATACCGCGACGGTTGGGAGCTGTAAGCCGCCTCCCTACCGAAGTCGCCGAAAAGCCCACCGACCTGCACGGCCGCGAGATCCCGGGCGCCGAATAAACCGGGTGGCTGGTGGTCAGGCACCGGCTGCCGCCAGTACCGTGCCGGGGGGCACGCCGACCAACGCTTCGCGTCCGTGCCCGTCGATGCCAGGTGCCCCAGAAGCCGAACTGCCAGGAGAACTTGGCACGTACCGAAGCGGCGGGGTGGTTGACAACCCGATTCAGCGCCAGTAGCGTGGCGCGCGGGCGGTGGCCCCAACAGGGTGATGTTGGGCCTCGCGTCCAGCTCGAAGACCGCGAGTGTTATACGCAAGATCATAGAACGCGCGGCATCCGGGGGGAAGACGATGCTAATCTGATGCTGGGCAGGCAGTCCGGGCTTGGCACGGACCGGCGCGTTGTGCCGCCACTTCACTATGCAAAGATGTTGTCGGAAAACCGTATAGCACGTAGTGGTGCATGAAAGGAAAATGAAAAGATGGCTACCTATCTGAAGTACGTGGGACTGGTTCTTGCCGGTTTCGGGATCCGCCTTGTTGTCGACCCCGATCCGGATGTCATCCTGCTTGCGGTACCCCTTCTGATCGCAGGAGCAATCACTTTCCTGGAGAACCTAAAGCGTGACATCGCGGACGCCGTCGCGTCGAAGCGTGAAGAGGGATCATGATGCCGACGCCATTCGCAACAGATGACGCCAAGAAAATGCATCACCAAGACGTCCACGCGATTCCGAAAGGCCGCCGCTTCACTCTCGCCTTTCGGAACGCATGAGCTCTGACGTTGGCCTTCGAGAAAGAGAGATGGACGCTATGAGTCACGATCTTTTCTTCACGGAGCCGGAGATTACCATACAGGAGTCCGGGGGGTACTTCGCGCCAGGGTCCGCTGCGGGAAAGGGGGAAAGAGGGAAAGGGGTCAGTCCGTAGATCTTAGTGTCCGCCATTGTCGGAGGATTGTCCGCACTGAGGAAGCTAAGATCTGAGTCGCAAAGTAATCGGAAGTCGGTTACCGAAGACGCCTAACTCGGATGGCAAGACTACGGATGAAGGGCACCGCGCGGCTCACTACCTCCGGGAAGCGCGAACTTGCCAAGTCCATGTACCTGAAAGGCAAGAGCTTCTTAGGGGCCGCACTGCTGCTGCGAAAGGCTGGAGGATACGAATATGTCGTTCTCCACCTTCTGTGCCAAGGTGTTGAGATCGTCGTGAAAGCCTCTCTCCTGCTCCACGACTACGACACATACAAGCCGCACCTCAAAGCCTTCGGGCATGATCTTGAGAAGCTCGTCGCCGAGGCGCTGAGGCTGTTCAAGTTGCACCCTCTTGAAGCGGACCTTGCAGGCCAGCTCAAGAGACTCAACAGTCTTTACAAACGCCATCTCCTGCGATACGCGTCGTCAGTTGACATCCTGATTGATGCCAACACTATTCCCAACGATCTGGTGCTCAAGCGAGCGGCCGCAGTCATTCGTCTATGCGAGCGACATATCAACTAGTTGGCGGGTGGTACTGATAGCTCGACTATCAGTGTGCCCCGGGTGGCCCCGCTTCCTAGCCGGGTGCCGGAGGCACAAGAAACACTTGGGAGCGGCCCGAAGCACGAAACCCAGAGACGTTTTCTTCTTGGCGACCTCTTCCCGGACTGTTTCTTGTCGCTGCGCGACCCACCTAGAAAGCTGGGCCACCCGGCACCCGGGGCTATAAGTCGCGCAGCGTGCTGAGGTTGATCACGTCCCAATCCACGCCGTCTTTCCGGCCCTTGGGAGTTTCCAGATACATCGGTATCTTGCGGAAGCGGCGGTCGTGGAGGAGCTGGCGGAAGGGGGCCAGGCCGAGGCGGCCGTGGTCGATGTGGGCGTGGCGGTCGATGCGGGAGCCGAGTGGGTGGCGGCTGTCGTTTAGGTGAAATGCCTTGATCTGACTGAGCCCGACGATCTGGTCGAGGGTCTTCATGGTGGCGCGATACTGTTTGCGGGTTCCGAGCGGGTAACCGGCGGCGAAGACGTGGCAGGTATCGAAACAGACGCCCAGCCGGTCGGGCTCTTTGACGCCGTCGAGGATCGCCGGCAGGTGCTCGAAGCGGTGGCCGATCGAGGTGCCTTGTCCGGCCGTGGTTTCCAACAGGCAGCGGACCTCGACTGCCCGGGTCTGCGCGTCGATCTCGTCCAGCGCCCGGACGATCCGCCGGGAATGGACAGATGGGCGCCGAGAATGGCGATTCCGGCAGGTTAGCATCGGGCCCCGGGTGACGCCAGTCGGGAGGCATTTGGAGGGCGGCTGCCCCCCCCACTGGTCATGGCCAGATTCTTTTTGCGCGACCTTCCCGGCTGCTTGCCCTATTCGTCAGTTTCTCAGTACAATATGAGAGAGAGGTCGTGCTGGTTGAATCGTTGGATTGGGGGTAGTTGATGCTTGGGCCATGGTGGATTCTGATAGGGGCCGGGACAATCCTGGCACTACTGGTGTTCATCTGGCGGCCGATTCGGGCGGCTTCCAGGGAAGCTCGATTCGCCCAGGCCAGAAGGGATTTCCACACCCAGCGTGAACGACTGGAGGTGAAGTTCATCTACCTGGCCGCGGCCAACGCCCAGTCCCGCTCGCTGCACTGGGCCGACTGCGATTTTGACGACGACGTGGCCTACGTGCGGAACCGAACGACCGGCGAATTGTCGGCCTTTGTGGCGTTGACCGTGGCAGCCGACGACCTCGGGGACCCCACGGCCGGTATTGGCGACCTGGTCGGCAACCTCCGGGCCGGCACGGCCGTGTTCCGATTCGACCGGGACCACTGGGAGACCGATGGCCGGGCGATCCTCAACCTGAGCCCCGCCGAGGCGATCCGCTTCTATCAAAACGACCTGGAGATGGTCGACCAGGAACTGGCCCACCGGCCGTGAATGATAGCCGGCTGTTGCCGTGGCGTTTCGGCGACCCCCCCTCTGTTGCCCAGTTGCTCCGCTTCCACTAAATGGAGTTGCACGATTCTGGGAGTGGAACGTTTAGCCCGAAGTTCCAAGGGGGAATTCTGCTTAACTCTATGTCGTGCAATGACTTAACTGCGTTTCGTCCTGCAAAGCGTAGTCATGTAGGGCGACGTAACTCCTTATGGCGCAAGCAGTTGTGATCTTTCCTATTCTAACAGTGGTCAGAGCAAGGAATTTCAAATCGCAGTTAAGTCGTTTGTTCTCAATTACTTAGATGCGATTCTCTTCCGGAACTTCGGTTTAGC
>CAZUAM010000141.1:0-7554 GCA_964618095.1 uncultured Planctomycetaceae bacterium
ATTTACGCAATATCAAAACGTTTACAGCAGTGCTTGCACCCACCCTACGCATGTCTGTGCTCATGCTACAGACTCGAGATTTGGCCCATACTCGGCTTATAAGATCCCGGGTTGTTGCTTCGCGAAAGATCGGGATTCCGCGAGAACGACCGAGTTCCGAGTTGGCCACGAGCAGCGCGGGATGGATGGCCAGAGGCTTTCACCGTTCCAGTTATTGCAGCGGCCGCCAAGAACCAGACGGCGGGCGAAGCAACAGATTGACGTGTGTTGCCAGGTCCTGTTTGAGGCGAAGCAGTGACGGCCGCACCATGCAGGGCTCCCCGGACTCGAATCTCCCTGCCGCCGGGGGGCCTGCTCCGCCGGACGGTTCAACCCGGTATTGTGACGGACGCAAGGTCCGGTACGATATGGTCTCGCTGCCGTGCGAACCGGGTACGGCCAAACGAGTTTAGCCATGGCTCCCCGCTACACAAGCGGGGACGCTCGTGCTCCGAGGTACGAAGAGGCAGACGTACGCAGCACGGTCACACACTGGTGCGGAGAAAGTCGAGGAACCTATGTCTATTGCCGGAAGCGATCAAACCAATTCCGCAGCCGTCCAGTCCTCCAGTGGCCAGACCACGGTGTCGGGGACGTCGATCGGCGACTACCTGATCAAGCGGCTGCTGGACTACGGCGTGCGGGATCTGTTCGGACTGCCGGGGGACTACGTCCTTTCGTTCTACGCTCAGCTCGAGAAGAGTCCGGTCAACGTGGTGGGATGTACCCGGGAGGACTGCGCCGGTTTTGCGGCGGACGCCTATGCGCGGGTCAGCGGGATTGGAGCGGTTTGCATCACGTATTGCGTGGGCGGGCTGAGCCTGTGCAACTCGATTGCCGGGGCCTATGCCGAGAAGTCGCCGGTAGTCGTAATCAGCGGCTCGCCCGGGATCCGCGAGCGGTACAAAAACCCCCTTCTGCACCACAAGGCCAAGACGTTCCGCACCCAGTTCGAGGTCTTTGGCCGGCTGTGCACGGCCGAGGCCGAGCTGGGCGACCCCACCACGGCCTTCCGCGAGATCGACCGGGTGCTCAGCTCGGTGGTTCGTTTCCGCCGTCCCGGCTATATCGAGCTCCCCCGCGACATGGTGGGCGTCATCCCGGAAGGCACCTACAGCCCGGCGACCAAGACGCCCGTCAGCGACCCCGAGCCCTTGGCGGAGGCCGTGGCGGAGGCCACGCGGCGGATCTCGCGGAGTCGCCGGCCGGTGATCGTGGCCGGCGTGGAAATCCACCGTTTCGGCCTCCAGGATGAACTGCTGGCCCTGGCCGAGGGGGCGGGGATTCCGATCGCCACGACCATGTTGGGCAAGAGCGTGATCGGTGAAACCCACCCCTTGTTCGCCGGGATCTACGAAGGCGCGATGGGACGCGAGGAAGTCACGCAACTGGTGGAGGAGAGCGACTGCGTGATCCTGTTGGGCGCGTTCATGACCGACATCAACTTGGGAATCTACACGGCCCACTTGGACCCCACCAAGTGCATCTACGCCACCAGCGAGTCGCTACAGATCAGCCACCACCACTTCCACTGCATCCTGTTGTCGGACTTTCTGAAGGGGTTGGTGGCTGCCGGACTGAAAGCCCCCCAGCGCAACTTGCCGCCGCGCGCGAGCTCCGACGATTTGGTTTTTCGGCTGCGGGAGGACGATCCGATCACCATCCGGCGGTTGATCCGTCGGCTGAACCAGGCGCTGGACGCCAGGACGGTGGTGATCGCCGACGTGGGCGACGCCCTGTTTGCCTCCAGCGAGTTGGAGATCCATCGCCAGACCGAGTTCCTCAGCCCGGCGTACTATGCGTCGATGGGATTCGCCGTGCCGGCCGCCCTGGGGGTCAACGTGGCCCGCCCCGAGTTGCGCCCGGTGGCCCTGGTGGGTGACGGGGCCTTTCAGATGACCGGCACGGAGCTCTCCAGCATCGTCCGCCGCGGGTTCAGCCCGGTGATCATCGTGCTGGACAACAAGGGCTACGGCACGGAACGCGCCCTGCACGCCGGAGACCACGCATTCAACGAAATTCATCCGTGGCAGTACCACAAGTTGCCGGAGGTCCTCGGCGGCGGAACCGGCTACGAGGTCCGCACCGAAGGCGAGTTCGACCGGGCGCTCCGCTCGGCGTTTGCCGATACCGGCGGGATGAGCCTGATCCAGGTGCACCTGGCGGTGGACGATTACAGCCAGACCCTGCAACGCCTGGCCCGAAAGCTCGGCCCACGGGTCTGACAGGCTCGCCGCCACGCCTGAGGATCTACGGCCTGCTCGCCCGCCGCCGCGACCTCGAACAGGCTTGTCTCGCAGTGCCATGGCCAGCAGATTCCTGTGTGGTATACTCATATGCTGTTTTGCCTTCCCTGGAACGTTGTTGAGTCGATGAAAGACGAACTGTTCGCCACCGTCAGCCCTTACGGGCAGGAACACCTGCTGGCGTTTTGGGACCAGTTGGACCCAGCCCGGCGGGAGTCGCTGTCCCGCCAGATCCGTGCCATCGACTGGGCCCTGATCCAGCGGCTCCATCACAACCGTGACGCCCAGGCCGACGTCCGCCGGTTGGCCGAGCAGGCGGGTCCGCCTCCGGCGTTCCGGCTTCAGACGTCGCAAAACCGCTTTACGCCGCGCGAGGCACAAGACCGCGGCAGGCAGGCCATCGCCGCCGGGCATCTGGGCGTGATCGTGGTGGCCGGAGGGCAGGGAACCCGGCTCGGGTTCGAGCACCCCAAGGGGATGTTTCCCATCGGGCCCGTTTCCCGGCGGTCGCTGTTCCAGGTCCACGTCGAGAAGATCCTTGCCGCGGGAAGGCTCTACGGGGTGCGGATTCCGCTGTTGTTGATGACCAGTCCGGCCACGCACGACGAGACGGTCGAGTTCTTCGCCCGGCACGACCGCTTCGGGCTGGCCGAAGAAGACCTGAAGATCTTCTGCCAGGGGACGATGCCGGCGGTCGACGCGGCCACCGGCAAGGTGCTGCTCGAGAAGCCGGATTGCCTGGCGCTGAGCCCCGACGGGCACGGCGGCATGCTGGCGGCGCTGGCCGGCAGCGGAGCCCTGGACGACCTGGACCGGCGCGGCATCCGCCAGCTCTTCTACCTCCAGGTCGACAACCCCCTGGTGGACGTCTGTTGCCCCGAATTCGTCGGCTACCACCTGCTTTCCGGCTCCGAAATGTCGACGCAAGTGATCGCCAAACGGGACCCGCTGGAGAGGGTGGGCAACGTGGTGCAGGTGCGCGGGAGGCTGATGGTGATCGAGTACAGCGACCTGCCCGACGAGATCGCCCGGCGATGCAACCCGGACGGCTCGCTGGCGATTTGGGCGGGCAGCATCGCGGTGCACGTGATCGACACGGGGCTGCTTGGGCGGATGGCCGACCGTGCTGACGCCCTGCCGTTCCACGTCGCGCAGAAGAAGGTGGCCCACGTGGATTCGGCCGGGCGGCGGATCGAACCAGAGGAGCCCAACGCGATCAAGTTCGAGCGATTCATTTTCGACTTGATCCCTTGGGCCCACAACGCCATCGTGGTCGAGGTGGACCCCGCCGAGGGTTTTGCACCGCTGAAGAACGCCTCCGGCCATCGGCAAGACACGCCCGAGACAGTCAAGGCCCAGATGGCGGCCCTGCATCGAAACTGGCTCCGCCAGGCGGGGGTCGAAGTGGCCGACGGCGTGGACGTGGAGATCAGTCCGCTGTGGGCCCTGGACGCCGACGAGCTGGCCGGGAAGACACGGCCGGGAGCCCGGGTAAGCGAGCCAACGTATTTCCACTAAAACGCTGGGCGCGTGCCAATCCCCAATCCCTAACCCCCAATCCCTCTGATGCTACACGCAGTAATCATGGCCGGCGGGACCGGGACCCGTTTCTGGCCGGAAAGCCGGGCACAGCGGCCCAAGCAGTTGCTGACGATGGTCGGCCAGCGGACCATGCTTCGGGCGACGGTGGATCGTCTGGGCGACCTGGTTCCGCCGGAGCGGGTGCTCGTGGCGACGACCGCCCCGTTGGCCGGGAAGATCGCCGAGGAGGTCTCGGAGTTGCCCCGGGAGGCGATTCTCGCCGAGCCCTGCAAACGCAACACCGCGCCCTGCATCGGCCTGGCGGCGATCCGCATCAGCCGCCACGACCCGGACGCCACCATGGCCGTGATGCCGGCCGACCACGTGATCGGGCCCGACGAGTCGTTCCAGAACGCCATCCGCTTCGCGGCGGCGCTGGTCGACGGGCGGCCGGAGCGGATCATCACCTTCGGCATCCGTCCAAGCTATCCGGCCGAATCGTTCGGGTACATCCAGCGCGGTGACCCTCTGCCCGCTCTCCCTTCGGGAGAAGGCCGGGGTGAAGGCGAGCTTCCGCCGGCTGTATACCATGTGAAGCAGTTTCGCGAAAAGCCCAACGCGGAGACGGCCGCGGAGTATCTGGAGTCGGGGAGGTACTACTGGAACTCGGGCATCTTCGTGTGGAAGGCCCGAACCGTCCTCGACGCGCTGGGGGAGTACCGGCCGGAGATGTACCGGCGGCTGAAGCGGATCGCCGAGGCGGCCGACACGCCACAGTACGACGAGGTGCTAGCCGCCCAATTTGCCGCCATCGAGGCAGTCTCGATCGACTACGCGGTGATGGAGCGCGCCAGCGAGGTGCTGATGATCGAGGCCCCGTTCGATTGGGACGACCTGGGCAGTTGGCAATCGCTGGCCCGGCTGCGCGGCGCCGACGAACAAGGGAATACGATCGCGGCGAAACATCTGGGGCTGAGCACCAAAGGCACGATCGTCCGCGGCAGTGCCGATCACCTGATCGTTACGCTGGGCCTGAGCGACTGCATCATCGTGCAGACGCCCGACGCCACGCTGGTGGCCAACAAACACGAGGAAGAGTCGATCCGTCGGGTAGTCGAGCTGCTGGGGGAAAAGGGCTGGAAGGAATACCTGTAACAGAAAGCCGCGACCGGCGTTCGGGCCGCCATGCGATGCTCCGCGTGCCGTTCGGGCGCGACCGCCGGTCGCGGCTTTATGGAGTGTTGTCAACACCTCACTCGCCGCTCCCGGGACCCTCCTGCTTGAGCCTCTTGAACTCGCCCAACGGGCCGGCCGGCTCTTGGGGCTGCTGGCCGGCGTCGCCGGGATGGGTGTCGGCTTCCTCGCCGTTCTTTTCTCCGTCCTTCTGTTCCTCTTTCTTTTCTTTCTTCTTGACGATTTGATTGCGACCGAGGTGGATCTTCTGGTAGACCTCGTCGGAGATGACGTAGTACCAGTTGGCGAACCGGTCGTTGAGCTCCTTGTGTTTCTTTCTGCCTTGGTCGATCTTCTCCTTGTACTCCTCCTCCTTACGCTTGTTTTCCTTGATGATCCGCTCGCGCTCTTTCTCGATGTCCGGATCGTCATCGGCGTTGGCATCACCGGCCTTTTCTTCCTTGCCTTCTGCCGAGTCGCCGTTGGTCTTCTTCTCGTTCTCTTTCGTCGATGCGTCGCCGGTCTCCTCTTCCGTCGATTGCTGCTTCTCCTTCTCGCCGGCTGGTTTTTCCTCCTTTTCGGGGAGGGCCTCCAGCTCGGGCTTGGGGATAAGCTCTTCGTCGAAATCGGCCATCACGAACAGGTAGCGATTCAGACCCGCGGTTTCGGAGTCCTCGGTATCTTTCGCGCCTTTAGAATCCTCGGAAGCTTCCTTGTCGGTCTTCTCTTCCTGCTTTTCCTTGGGAGTTTCGGCGGTTCCGCCGGCAATCTCGCCGAACCGCAGGACGTACACCACGCCGTCTTTCGTGGAAACACGAAGTTCCCCCTGGTTGGAAATCACGTCCATGTAGATCTTGCCCTCCACCGGGACTTCCACGAGGTAGTACCCTTTGCTCTGAAGCGAGAGCACGGTCTGGAGGTCGTTGACGAGCGTTCCGGCGGCTCTGAGGTCTGCGCTGAGACCGGACGGCTTACGGCGGACGTCGATGATCTCCAGGTTGTCGAGGCTACTGCTCAGGTCGTCGAGCTTGTCGGTATCGAGCTCCTCATCCTCGGCCATCTTGCCCGGGACCAGCTTCTCGGTGTCAGGGTCGAATACGAAGTCTTTGACCAGCGACCATTTGGTGTCGCCCGTGTCGTCGTACTTCAGAGTCATCTGGGCGCCCCGACTGATTTGGGCCCGGCCGCCGCTTTCCAGCACAGAGTAGTCCTGGATATGGATCTCCCGGACGTCCCAGGAGCTCAACTTGAGGAGGTCTTCCTCGATCCAGTCTTCGAACTTGCTGGAGAGCTTGTCGGTCTTGACGGCCACGGTATAGACGGCGTTCTTATCGACGGCCTTTTCGTCGACGGCGCGGACGTAGCGCAACTCGTCGCGGTCGGGGACTTGCTTGCCAATGATCAGGGCCATCAGCATCCTGTCGTCCTTGTCGCGCATGACGACGCGGACACCCACGTCTTCCGCGGCGGTGCTGGCCGGCTTGGAGCTGGGATCCACCACGCCGTACATCTCGTGCGTGTCGGGATCATTGCTGGCCATGTCGACGACCTCCAACCCGATCATGCTGGAGGCGGCCTCGGCCAACTGGTCTTCGGCGTCGGCCGGATAGTTGGAATGCGAGGGGATCGACCACTCGCCCTCGATCTGGGCGACTTGGAAAGAATCCTCCGAGGCGGTCTGTTCATCGTACTTGACGATTTCCAGGCTGGTGGCAGCCAGCGGATTGGTGAAATCGGGAAACAGCAGCTTGCCTTCCATGGCCACCCTCTCCGGCTCGGAAAACTCCGGGACGCCGGTCAGCTTCCAGGAGACCCAGGTGATCAAGCCGATCACCGCGGCCACGGCGACGAAGATCGCGGTTCGGATGCTCTCGTTCATGCTATTGCTGGTCCTTCCGGCTCAGTTTTCACTTGGAGGGATCAAGACGTCTCGACGTTCCTTGCGAGTTCGGCAGCTTATGATCGCAATCGGGTTCGGGCAACGCCTTCTCGTTCCCGGCTGCGGCGGGTGAGAAGGACGATCAACGCCAGCGCCAGCGGGGGCATCGGCGGCAGGACCACGGCCATCAGCTTGTAGCGGTCCTGCAATTGCCGCACTTTCTCCTTCCGGCGGGTTCCGATCTCGTCGATCTCCTTGTCGCGCTGCTGCTGGAGTTCCTTGATCTTGGCGTCCAGCCGCCGCTGACCGGCCTTTTGCTTCATCCCAATCCGATTGCGGATTTCCGCGTCGGTGACGGCCCTCTTCTTCATGTCCGCCCTGAGCTTTTCGATTTCGTCGTCGAGGATCTGCTGCTCTTTTCTCTGGGCTTGGTCGACTTTTTCCTGCTGCTCCTTACGGGCCTTTCGGGTGGCTTTGCGGGCGTCTTCCATCAGCTCGTCGATTCGGGCAAGCGAGCGGTGCTTGGGGCGGCGCTTGCGAAGCTCGATGAACCGGTCGTCCCCGGCCAGCGAGTCGAGTGCGTTCAACACGAAGGTGACGTTATCGAAGTCGAAGTGGATTCCGGCCCCCGAGATCTCGCCCTGCTCGCGGAGACGGAAAAAGGGCTCGGTGAGCATGTCGATATCGGCCACCAGC
>CAZUAM010000141.1:7564-12744 GCA_964618095.1 uncultured Planctomycetaceae bacterium
AACAGGTTGCTGCCGCCCTCGAACAGGCTCACCACGTTCTCGTCGGCCACCAGCACCACGTCGATCTCGGCCGCCCTGCCGCCTTTCTCCGCACCGTCGTTGCCCGCGGCGACCTCGTCAGCGCCGTCGCTGCCAAATTGAGTGTCGGGGGCCCGCCCCCTGATGCGGGCCGCCAAGATGTAGGGGACGTTGCCGGGTAGCTGTTTGCGGCGAGGATTCACGTCTGCGGGGCCGAAGGGCCCCAGCGGCCGGTACAGCAGGTCGTCAAATTCGACGGTCCCGGTCTCCGTGCCGGTTCTCACCAGCGGGGTGAATTCCATCTTGGAGACGTTCAGCTTCGAGATCGCACCCGGAAAAGGGAACAGCATGTGCTGAAGTCTGGCAGTGATGGGATCCGAGCCGTTGAACGGTTCCTGGGCCCCGGTCGCCGGGTCGACAAACACAAACTCCTGGACCTCGTCGAAGCGGCTCATTTTGGGGTAGGGATTGTAGTCCTGCCAGACGACCTGGTTTTCGCTGAAGTCGATCTGCAACAGGCGCCAGAGCCCGACCCGATTGCCCTTCGGCTGGGGCGGCTGGCGCATGAACGGGTTCATGCCACCCGGCGGCCGCCGGGGCTCGCTGGTACCCGGCACACTCGATGCGAAGAAGGGGAAGGGATCCTCGAAGATTGCGGTGGGCTGTCCGCCGCGGACCGCCGCCAGGAAGTTCTCCATCTGTTCGGGACCCAGCGAGGAAGGCTGGACGGCCAACAGGGCGTCGTACTTGTCCGTGATCGGGCTGGTCGGATCGACTTCCTCCACCTCGTACTGCTTCTCCAACTCCGCGATGATCGGCCAATCGCGCGAGCCGGACATGGCCTGCATGTTGAACCGGCCACGCAGCGGGGCGTCGGTCCGCAAGATCCCGATCTTCTTGCGTTCCTGTTGGATCACGGTCGAGATGGAGCGGACCAACTCGTACTCGATGGGGATTCCGCGGTCGATAAACGGCAGGATCACTTTCTCCAGCCCGCAGGTGAAGGCCACTGCCATGTAGACGTCTTCCTCCTCCGCCACCCCCCGGCTCTCTGCCCAGACTCGGCGATGGGTGATTCCGTATCGCTTGTCGGCCCGTTCCGCCGCGTCGGTGAACCGCTGGGTATCGTTGATTCGCAGCCTGACGTTCTTGCCCCCCCGAACGTCCAGTTGCCGGAGCATTGCCAGCAACTCCAAGCGGGTCTGGACGTACAACTCGGGGACGTCTTCGCTGATGAAGGCTTCCACGTATACCGGGTTCTTGGGATCCAGATTCTCGAGCAGTTTCACCGTGTCGGACGAGAGCGTGCTGAGTTGTTCGCTGGTGCAGTCCAGTCCGACGTTAAAGGCCTGAATTTGGGAGAGGCCGATCAGACACGCGCCGGCCAGCATCAGCGATAGCACGCGCACGGCGTAATGCAGGGGCATCAAGGTAAGTCGCCGCGGGAACCACGTGCCTTGCAGTTGGGTGACAAACAGCGACAAGCCTAGAGCCAACACCGCCACCAGCACCAGCAGCGTGACCAGGAAACTCCACCAGGAAGGCCAGAAAACCAGCGACACCAACCCCGCCGCCGCCGCCGCGCCGACCAGCCAGGTGATGATTCCCACCGGATAGAAGACCGCGTCGGAAAGCGTGATCTGGCCGCCGTGCCAAAGCCGCCGTCCGATCAGCACCATGCTCACGTAGAGCATCACGCCCATAATCACCAGGAAGAAGACCAGTCCCCCGGAACTGATGATTCCGCGACCGAATCCAACCAACTGGGCACTGATGCTCCAGGCCTTCAGGGTCATCGCCACCTGGCGCTCGAAGATCGTTTGGGCCCAGACGGCTAATACCAGCGGGGCATTCATCAGCGCCCCCAGGACGAAGGCGACCGTGAGGTTGCGGGTAAAGAACGAGGCCGCCATGCCCACCGCCAGCATGGCCAGACCCGTCAACCAGTAACCAAAATAGGTCGAGATGAAGAGTCCCCTGTCGGGATCACCCAGGAAGGCCAGAACCCAGTAGTTGCAGACCAGCGAGAACAACAGCGACACGCTGTAGATGGTCACGGCCGCCGAGTACTTGCCCAGCACGATGTCGAAGTCGCTGGCCGGGATGGTCAACAGCAGTTCGTCGGTCCCCTGTTGGCGCTCCTCCGCCCAAACGCTCATCGTGATCGCCGGGATGAAGATCAGCATGATAAAGGGGAACCAGTAGTTGAGCTGGTCGAGGTTCGCCCGATTGGTGCTGAAAAAGTCGGGGGGAAAGAACGCCACCAGCCCGCTGAGCACGACAAACACGCAAATAAACACGTAGCCGGTGGGGCTGGCAAAGTAGCTGACGAAATTCCGCCTGAAGACCGCAAGTAAAACCTTTGCGTTCATGGTTCCTGCCGAACTTGTGTCTGTCGGTTTAGGGATTAATTACGTCGGATTCACGCGCCGGCGGGCGGTCAGTCACTTGGCGCCCGCGCCCGTCAGTTCGCGAAAACGCTGATCCAGGTGCTTGCCCTGCGCGGTCAAGCTGCTGATCGGGCCGTCGTGGACCAGCCTGCCCTCGTCGATGAACAACACCCGGCTGGCCATCGCCTCGACCTCCTGCAAGATATGGGTCGAGAGCAGAATCGTCTTGCTCTTGCCGAGCTTACGGATCGTCTCGCGGACGTCGTGGATCTGGTTGGGGTCCAACCCGGCGGTCGGCTCGTCGAGGATCAGCACGTCGGGCTCGTGAAGCAGGACCTGGGCCATCCCGACCCGCTGGCAATAGCCCCGCGACAGCTTGCCGATGGGTTTGCCAATCACGCTGCCTAAAGCACACAGCTCGACCACCGCCTCGATCCGCTGGCGCGTTCGCGCCGCGGAGAGCCCCCGGGCCTTGGCGAAAAACTCCAGCAGGCTTCGGGGGGTCATGTCCGAGTAGAGGGGTCCGTTTTCCGGGAGGTATCCCAGCCGGGTCGAACCGGCCAGCCGATCGCTGGACATGTCGTGTCCGGCGATCCGCGCCACGCCCGCCGAGGGAGCCAGGTATCCGGTCAGCACCTTCAAAGTGGTGCTCTTGCCCGCCCCGTTGGGCCCCAAAAATGCCACCACCTCGCCCTGGTGGACCTCAAACGAGACGTCCCGGATGGCCGCAAAACTGCCAAAATACTTCGTCAGCCCTCGGGCCTCGATCATCACGGAACCTTGCTGATCGCTCATCGAAAGTCGCTCCGGGGTATGTGCGAAACCGGGAGATACTGGTGGGCCGGGTGGACCCAGTCGCGGCGTGACCGAATCCAGGATTATAACCGACCGCGGCCAGATGGCAATAGAGAGGGCAGGCCGTGGCGCCGCGGGAACCAGGAGCCTTCAACCGCCGAGACCGCCCCGTTGCGTTGCCGCGGGAGCAGAGATCTTGCACACTTTCTCGGAAGGGGAAAAAGCGGCCCTTTGCCAACCCGCCTAACGGGGGGCAGCCCGGAGAGCACCTCGGCGCGAGGGTTGTGCCGTTGCCCCGCCCACCGGGGCCCGAGTTGCGGCAGTCTAACTGCCACCCCGAACGCCTACTGGTCTGTGAACATCAAGCTGGCTGTTTGATAACAGCGGGCACGTGGTTGGGTGTCGGGAAGATCCCCGGGGGGGCATTTTGCCCCGCTACCACCAACCGAATCCGCCGCAACGAGTTGCGAACTCGTCGCCCCAGGACTGGCGCACCGCTACCTCCCTACGCATACAGCCGGTTGCGGAGCATCGCCACCTCAGCCGCTCTGCGGCGGAGGGCCCCTTGGAGGCTAGCCGGGTCGAGCCACTTGGGCTCGGTGAACAATCGCGCCGGCTGTGCGAGTTTGTGGTGTCGGGCCAACTGCTTCAACAACCCTCGGGCGCGGTGGTTCAGGCCGTGCGTTCGGCACAGCCCCTGAAACAGCGAACCATGGCTGTTGTAGCGCCGCCGGCGCTGTAGCCGGGAAGCGAAACCGATGGCCAGACACACCACGGCAATCATGCCGACGACGACCGCCAGCCAGACGAGCGCTTCACCGGCGTTGCTCCGGCTGGCCCGACGACTGGCGGCGCCCAGGTTCCCCGCACCCAGCAGGGTTTCTCCGGCGAGCAGGATCCTGGCCAGGATAGAGCTGGTCATGGGGCGATCTCTTCCGGGCTTTCCTGTTCCTCGACCTGCCCCAGCAAGTAATGGCTGATCTGTTCGAGGCTCTGTTCGGCGGCCTGCGTGACGACAAAGCTGCGATCGAGTAGGGCATCGCGGAGGGCTTCCCAGGTGGGCATCGACTTGCAGTCGGCCAGGGCCTTGGCCACCGCCACCCGCACCATGTGGTCCTCGTCGGAAAGCAGCTTGATGATCGTCTCTTCCAGCTCTTGGACCAGCCCCATGGCGTTGGCGGCCAGCACGGCCCGACGCCGGGTCACCGGCGAGGGGCTATCCATTTTGGCGGCCAGCTTGGCGTCAACGTCCGAATCGATTTTTCTGACCAGGTGACCGGCCGTGGGCCGCAACGCCTCGTCCATCGCGTCAAAGTTTGCCAGGAACTGCCAGAGGGTGAACTCGGGCATGGCTTCGCGGAGGGCCTGTTTGATCTCTTCTTCCGGACTGTCGACCATGCGGACCAACAGCCAGTGGGCGTCGGGGACGTTGCGCGGGCGGAGTTGCACCAGCAGCAAGGCGCGGACCTGGGCGTCTTCGTCGTCAAGTGCTTTGACGACCAGGGCGGAGATCTCCGGGCCCTGGAAGTGCTCCAGGGCCTTGGCGGCCGCCCGCCGCCCACCCGGCTTGCCCTTCAACACCAGGTATTTGATCACTCCCTGCGCCTTCTGCCGGTCGATCGACGAGGCCAGCATCAGTTGGACCGCGGCGGCTTGGGCCCTATCGTCCAGTTTGTCGAACAGTTGACCTTCCGGTTTGGCCCAGGCGATCGAGTTCATTCGCGAGAGCGTCTGGGCAATGGTCTTGGACGGCTTGGGGCCGATGGTCCACAGCAAGTGCTCGACGAACTTCGGGTCGCAGCGGCTACAAAGCACCTTCTTTACCACCCGCGGCATTTGGGGATCCTCGAGGAAACCCAGCAGCAGGCGGATCACGCCGCCCCGCGAGCTGTTCGATAGCAGATCCAGGATCGGTTGGTGGCTGCTTTCTTGTGGCCGCTGGAGCAGTTGACTAAGGGTGGCGTTTTTCGGCTTGGC
>CAZUAM010000142.1:0-12710 GCA_964618095.1 uncultured Planctomycetaceae bacterium
CAACCGCCATTCCCCGCTGCTCATGCCCCAGCAATCCTCGGTTTATGAATAATCCAGGCTAGCGGGACCGATGCGCGACCAGCGGTCGGGGCCTTATTGAGACGCATGACGGCCTGAGCCAACAGCCGGCTGCAGAAGTTGCACAGCCGTTGTCGATCGGGTAACATGAATTCTTGTCCTGAATCATCGTGCATCCGACGCACCCGGACCAGCCCGCTTCGCCCCTTTCTTGGATGTTCTCCGTGGGACAGCAGCCGTCATCGAACCTAGGAACGCCCGATGGCCGCAATTCTGTGTACTCCGGTCAAGGACAAACCGCCGAAAGGCAACCGGTACCCTCGATTTCTACGGCTTGGGATGGCGGTCCTGCTCGCGGAGCTACTCACTTTCGTGTTGCTGAAGCTCGGGTTGGGCGTTGCGAGCTCGCTTGAGATTGTCGTCGGGTTGTGTGCCGTCGTACTCACGCGGTCGTGGCTCATTCGATCGGTTCGCCGCTCGTGGGCATTCTCAGGCTTCTTTCTACGCCTCGCCGGGCAGTGCGTGAAGGATCGCCGGTCGTGGCAGTTCAGCCTGCGCACGCTGCTTGTTGCCGTTTTGGTAGTGGCCTGCTTGTGTAGTTGGTACGCAAATCGCCTGCGCAAGATTTGCACGGAACGAGACTTCCTCGCCGGGCCGTGGCAAGTGATAAACGATGATGGGACGCCGGTTGTGCTGCCTGACGGAACGGGTATAGTTGTACGATTCGATGATGCCAGCACTACGCTCTATTCGCACCGCGAGCCGAAGTGGGTTGACTTCCACACTCTGGGGCGCAAGCAACCTCCACGCGCCATCTATCGCATGGAGGGAAAGCGGATTCGCGTATCTGAGGCAGTGGGTAAGGACCGTCCCACCTCGTTCGAAAACATCTGCGACCAAACGGTTTTCTTGCTGGAACGCATGCCGAAATAATCTCGGCGGGTGGCTGGCGGCCGCAGCAGAGCGAAGGGGTGGCTGGGGCCGAGCGCAGTGCCACCCGCCGCGCCTCAAGGCGCCCGTCCGCCGCTCATCACTCATCACTCATCACTCTTCCCCCTTCTCTCCTCTCTCTTCGCCCCGCCCTCCGACCAAACCCTTGCCAACGGAGCGGGGCCGTGCTATGACTGGGGAGGATCGGACAAGATTCGGGTTTCCCCGGCCGTAGTGAGGCGTCCTATGATCGCAAGGCTCTGCTGGACGTGGTGGTGCGGGCTGGCGCTGGCGGCGTGTGGGGCGTCGGCTTGCGCCGGCGACGACGTGGGGGACGCCGCGGCCATGCGGGCGATGGTGCGGACGGACTGGGAGCTACAGGAGAAGCGGCTGGGCCGCCTGCCGCAGTCGCCCGAGGCGATCCGCGCTGCGGTGCGGCGTGCCGGTTTGCTGCTGGAGAATCTCCGCGGCCTTGAAGGTGTGCCCGATCTTTCGGCGGAGGCGGCCGAGTTGCGGCGCCTGGCCGAGGTGGCCCAGGGGGTCTCGTCGCTGGACGAGGCGGCGCGGCTCGATCTGTATTACCGGGTCCGGACGCTCTCGCGCAAGCTGGCGCTGAAGAATCCGCTGGTAAGCTCCCGGCCGATCCTTTTTATGCAGCGCCGCCGGGCCGTCGGGTACATGCTCTACGAGTACCTCGGCTGGTACTACTCCTACGGCTTCGATCCCAAAAACGGGGCGAAGAACCCGCGATTCAAACCTCCCCAGACCGGCGGCGGCGTCTACATCTTGGAGAAGCCCGGCCGGACGATGCAACTGCGGGACCTGACCGGCGGCAAGTTGCCCCCGGGGCACTACGTCACGCTCGCGCTCTCGTGCGACGCGAGGACGATCTACTTCGCCTTCGCCGACCCGACGGGAAAGGATCCCTACACGCTGCCGGGCTATGCCCGGGCGCCGGCGGAGCCGGGGGTGAAGTACAACACGTTTCACATCTTCGCGATGAATGCCGACGGGTCGGGCCTCCGCCAGCTCACGTTTGGCCCCAACGACGATTTCGATCCCTGCCCCTTGCCCGACCGGGGCATCGCGCTGATGTCCACCCGCCGGGGGAGCAAGCTGCGGTGCGGGGGCGGAAGCCCGGAGCTGACCTACACGCTGCATCGTATGGACGCCGACGGCAAGAACCTGCGGACGCTCTCGTTTCACGAGACCCACGAGTGGCACCCCAGCGTGCTCGGCGACGGGCGGATCGTCTACACCCGCTGGGACTATGTGGACCGAAACGCCGCGAAGTTCCACGGCCTCTGGACCTGCAACCCGGACGGCACCAATCCGAGCATCCTCTTCGGCAACTACACCACGCGTCCCTGGGCATGTTACCAGGCCAAGGCCATCCCGGGCTCCGGCCGGATCATGTTCGTGGCCGGCGGCCACCATGCCAACGTGGGCGGCACGCTGGTGATTTTGGATCCCTCCCGAGCGGCCTTGGACCCCATAAGCGGCGAAGACCGTCGCGAGGCCCTCCAGTGCCTGACTCCGGAGGTCTGCTTCGCCGAGGGGGAGGGCTGGCCGAAGAGCTACTTCTACAGCCCTTGGCCCCTTTCGGAAAAGTACTTTCTGGTCGCCTTCAGCCATGATCCCTTGCCCGGCGGGTACACGGGCGAATATCGAAACACGGAGACGGGCCTGTACTACTTCGACCAGTTCGGCAATCTGGAGCTGCTCTTCCAGCGAGAGGGGATCTCGGCCGTGTATCCGATCCCGATGGGGCCGCGGCCGCCGGCCCCGATCCGTACCGGTTCGGTGGAGCCGGAACTGGGCGAGGAAGGAGAGTTCCTGCTGACGGACGTGCAAAAGAGCCTGCTGCCGATGCCCGCCGGGCGGCGAGTCAAGCGACTGCGAGTGTTCCAATTGCTTCCGAAGTCTCGGACGGACAGCGCGGAGAATCCCCGCATCGGCCATCCCTCCCAGGCCAACGCGCGGATGCTGCTGGGCACGGTACCGGTGGAGAAAGACGGATCGGCCTATTTTCGGGCCCCGGCCCGTAAACCGCTATACTTCCAGGCCGTCGACCAGTCCGGACGGGCCGTCCAGGGGATGCGGACGGTCGTCTACTTGCAGCCGGGGGAGCGCCGGGGCTGCGTCGGCTGCCACGAGCCGCCCGCGACGGCGGCGGAGCCGCGCCAGGTCAGGGCTGCCCGGCGCGCTGCCTCGCCGATCGAGCCCGGCCCCGACGGGACGAAGCCGTTCTGCTATCCGCGGCTGATCCAGCCGGTGCTGGACCGGTACTGCGTCGGCTGTCACGACGGGTCGGCCGGTCCGCAGAAGAGTCCGCTCGTGCTGACGAGTGAACCCGACGGGCGGTTCAGCAGGTCCTACGAGGGTCTCAAACCCTATCTGCGCTGGCCGCCGATGGACGCCGTGACCCGGCCGGGCGAGGTGGGCGCGGACGCCAGCCCGCTGGCCGCCATTCTCACGGGCGAAACGCACCGCAAGTACGTGGAGTTGGCGGAGGAGGACCTCCGCAAACTCTACATCTGGCTCGACGGGCATGTGCCCTTCTACGGTACGTACGAGGAGAAAGATCTCGAGGCCCAGAAGCAAGGTCTGGCCGTCCTCCCGCCGCCGCTCCAGTAGACCGACGTTGCCTGCGGTGGTGTGGCCCCAATACCGTTGAATTAAGGGCGAACCTGGCGTTAATACAGTGGCACCGGCGTCTCGCCGGTGTGACGGAACTCCTGGCAAAGCTGTTACTTATGTCTCACCGGCGAGACGCCGGTGCCACTTGATCCTCCTTGATATTGCACTTAATATTGCACTTAATTGCACGGTATTGGGCGTGGCCCGCTGGGAATACTCGGCCGAGAAGTCGGCGGTGTGGATGGTGGGGGGAGGAAAACGGCCGTCGCGTCACTGGACAAGTTTCCAGCCATCGGTGGTGACCTGCAAGCCGGTGTGCCCTTTGTGCCGATCGTAGACGCGGTGCATCTGTTCAATCGAGTCGAAGTAGCCCACGATAAACGCGGCGCGGAACGATTCTCCCGCCCGGATCCGCCTGCCCCCGAATTCCTCGATCATGCAGACGTAGCCGCGCTGATGGCACCAGGCTTCGTGCACGACGGACGGCTCCAGGGTCATTCCCGCCAGCCAGGGCCCCTGCTTGCCCGTTTTCGGATCGCGGAGCCGATAGGCACGGATGAATCGCTTGGGCACCTTATTCCGCTCACGGCGGTAGTTGAACTTTGCGTCGGGCGGGAAATCGTCGGAAAACTCGGCCACCGGAACGATCCCGTGATAGCTCAGATACACCCGGCTGAACGTATCCCCTTTCTGATGCCGAACGTGACCCGGCATGTCGACCCTCAAGAACATGGCTTCGCTGTCATTGACCGAATGGATTTGATCCATCGAGAAGAAGTAACGCTCCCCAACGGGAAACACGAGGATCTGCGTCCACACCGATCCGGTCTTCTTGCCCGGCGCCGCGGTTCGGTACGGGAACCGCTGTTTGACGGCAACGAAGTCTTTTCCTTTGATGACCAGGGGCTGCAACCGGCGTGCCTGGGTGCAGATCTGCGGGCCTTCGATCGACCGCTTGGGGCGCTTGCCGTGGTACAGGTTGTCGAAGTGATAGACCAGGTCGGGATTCAACTGGTCGCGATAGGCTTCGTCGCTGCCGGGTTCCATAATCCAGTCGACGATATCCAGTCCGAATCCGGCGTCACGAAACCCGGTTTTCTTGTCCAGCAACGACTGCCCGGCTACCCCGCTAACGTAACCTCGCTTGCGGATGACCGCCTCCAACTGCGGGGTGACGAGCTTGATTGCCTCGTCGGTTTCGGCCACTTTGTACTCGGCTGCCGAGACGCTGGACGCGCCGCTGATCAGCAGACCGATCACCACAATCGAAAGCACCGTCCTGCTCATTGTTCTACTCCACCAGGGCGAAGGCCTTCTTCATCGCCGCGGCGGTAGCAGCCAGGGCGTCCTCGGTCGACATCGCGCGGAGGGCACGGCTGAACGGCTCGGCGGCGATGGGCCCGTCGTAGCCGATCTTCAGCAGCCCGCCCAAGAAGGCCTTCAGGTCGATCACGCCGGTGGCACAGGGCAGCTCGCGGCGGCCGTCGCGCTGCTCGTCGATGGGGACACCCGAGGGGGCGTCGTTCAGGTGACAGCAGACCACGTCGCGGTTCGCAAGCGAGAGCAGGTCGTCCGCCGTTTCCCGGGCGTTGTACCAGTGCCAACTGTCCAGCAGCAGGCCCACGTTGTCCCGGCCGATCTCGCCGATCAGCTCCTTGGTCTCGGCCATGGTGTGGACGAAGGGGTGCTGGGTGGCGGTCCAGGAGGTTTTGGGGCCGACGTACTCCAGACCCAACCGCTGACCGTGATCGGCCAGGATCTTGGCCACCTCGCGGAGCCGCCGGGCGTGCTGGCGGAAGTTGGCCAGGTAGGTCAGCCGCGAGTGGGTGGGGCGGAGCCAGGTGCCCACGCGGGTCACCCCCGCCCGCTTCAGCACTGCGGCCTGCTCGGGAAGCCGTTTTACACCCGCGGTGAACCTCGACTCGTCACCGCGGAAATCGACCGCCAGCCCGGCGGCTCCCCACACCAGCTTCTTCGCCTTCATGTCGGTCAGCAGCTCCTGGAGCTGGTCGCCGGAGAGGCGGGCCAGGAATCCGGCGTCGGGCGCAACCGATTCGAAGCCGTACTGTTGTGCCAGCCGAATCGCCTGGCGCCCGTCGGCCCTGACGCCGATCATCCCGCAAGAGAGATCCATGGTGAACTTCCGCTTCCGCTCGGCACCCGCGGCGGAAGCTTCTAGGGCCGAGAATCCAGCCCCGGCCAAACTCAGGGCAGCGGACGTTTTCAGAAACCTGCGGCGGTCAAGATCGGTCATGATACAAACCCCCATGGTTAGAAGCAGCAGTGGTCAGCCCGGGCAACAGCGACCAGGATACCCCAAACCGGCCGGCACTGCAAACCGGACACAAAGCCGCGACCGGTGGTCGCGACCCGATGGTTGACTTGTTCGCCGTTTTGAGAACAATTCGTGGGAAAGCTGCCCACGCGTGGAGGCCGAAGTGTGATTACGCCGGTGAACAAGGACGAGGCCTTCCTGGCCGACGTGGCCGCGGCCGAGGTTGGCGAGGGATTCGGTCTGTGGTGGCTGGGGCAGAGCGGCTTCTTGCTGAAGCATGGCGACGCCCACCTGCTGTTCGACCCGTACCTGTCCGACTCGCTCGCGCAGAAGTACGCCGGTACGGACAAGCCCCACCAGCGGATGACCGAGATCGTCGTCGATCCGCGGCGGCTGGACTTTGTCGGCGTGGTCACCTCGAGCCACAACCATACGGACCACCTCGACGCCCAGACGCTGCTTCCGCTTTGGGCGGCCAATCCGAAGCTGCGCCTGGTGATCCCCGAGGCCAATCGCGCCTTCGTTGCCGAGCGGCTGGGGATCGAGGCGGACCGTGTGACGGGCCTGGACGACGGCACCCGGGCGGAGGTCGCCGGGTTCGAGTTTCAGGGCGTGGCCGCGGCGCATGAAACCGTCGAGCGGGACGAGCGGGGCCGCTGCCAGTTCCTCGGTTACGTGGTCCGCTTCGGGCGCTGGAGCGTCTATCACAGCGGCGACACGGTCTTCTACGACGGCATGCTCGAGCGGCTGCGGCCCTTGCGCATCGACCTGGCCTTGCTGCCGATCAACGGGCGAGGGCCCGATCGCGGCGTAGCGGGTAACCTGTCCGGCGACGAGGCGGCGGAGCTGGCCAAGAAGATCGGTGCCCGGCTGGCCGTGCCTTGCCACTTCGAGATGTTCCGCTTCAACACGCAATCGCCGGCGGCCTTCGTCGAGGCGTGTGTCCGCCTGGGCCAACGCTGCCGCGTGCTCGGGTGCGGCGAGCGTTTTACCAGCGACGAACTCGGCCCTGAATGAATCGCCGCTCGACTCCAGCCTCACCCGCCCTGCTCATAGGGGTTGTCGGGGCGGATGGCGGCCCAGCACGGCGTCTTCGCGAGTGGGGTACGGCGGGAAGCGATCGTCGAGGCGACAGAGGCGGAGCACCTGCTGGTTGTGCATGGAGAGTCCGCACAGCCGCATCGCACCGCCGTGGACAGAGAGCCGTTTGTGCAACAGGACCAACTGGCCGATCAGATAGGTATATAAGACCTCGAGCTGATCCAGTTCCAGCACCAGACGATCGGTGACGTGCTGCCCAAGCAGCTTCCAGAGGACCTCGGCCAGCAAGGGGGTACCCGTGGCGTTCTGGCCCGAGTTTCTCAGCTTCACGAAGAGCCAGCCCGAATCCCGGTCCACGTCCAACTCCCAACCCGGCGCAATCTCAACCATCGGCTTACTCCCTCGACGTGGCCAACGGACTACCAGCAGAATACCCGAAGTCCGCCAGCGAGGAAAGGCCCCCGTTGAGGAGATTGTCTGCGGGGCCGGGACCCGCGGGCGGAGCCCCCTTGCCTTTTCCGGGCGGCGATCTAAATTGGATGCTGCGGAACAGGAAAGCTGGGACAAGTTTCCGAGCCTGTGAGGGTTTTGTTCATCCACGACGAGGAAAGGGGTTTTTCGTGGCAGATCCGGTCTACAAGAAAATCGAGCTGGTGGGCACTTCCGGCAACTCTTTCAGCGAGGCGGCGGCCAACGCCGTGGCCAAAGCGGCCCAGACGGTGCGCAACATGAGTTGGTTCGAGGTGGTCGAGCAGCGGGGCCAGGTGGCCGACGGCGAGATCAGGCAGTACCAGGTGACCGTGGCGATCGGCTTCCATGTGGAGTAGTTCGCCGTTGGCGGCCCTCCGACAAAGTGGGACAAAGGGGGGACTGCGTCCGGGCCTACGAGCTACCGGTCAGCTTCCTGCTGCAAGCCCACAAACGGATTGTCGCGTTTTTCCTGCCCGACCGTAGTCGGCTCGCCGTGGCCGGTGAGCAATTGAGTTTCGTCGGGCAAGGTGAACAGTTTGGCGTGGATGCCGGCTTCGAGTTGGCGGAAATCGCCGTCGGGGAAGTCGGTTCGTCCGATGCTCCCGGCGAAGATCACGTCGCCGGCAAAGGCCACCGGTGGCTGGTGGCCTTCCCAAAGGTAGACCACGTGGCCCGCCGAGTGACCGGGGATTGCCAGTACCCGAAGCTCGAAGCCCGCTGCCGAGTAGGTCTCTCCGTCGTCGACGGTCACGTCGGCCGGGGGGCTGATCAGTTCGGCGCCGAAGGCCGCTGAGAGGTTCAACGTGGGGTCGGTCAATTTGGGCGCGTCGGCCGACCCGATCACCAAGGGGCAGTCGGGCCAGCGTGCCTTCAGGGTCGCATTGCCCCCGATATGGTCACTGTGACCGTGGGTGTTGAGGATCGCTGCGGGGGTCAACTGCTGGGAATCGAGATACTCGAGGATCTTTTCGGGTTCCAGGCCCGGATCGACCACCAGACAGTCGCTTCTGCCCTCAAGTTGGGCTACATAGGCGTTCTCCTCGAAGGGGAGGGAGAGGATGGCAGCGATCCGGATTTGGGGAGGGTTCACAAACTGGGCTCCACACGGGGAAGGAAACTGGGTAAGTTCTACGGGTTATTGTTGGCTATTCGGACAATCGCATCGCAGTGGTTGGGCAAACGGCCCTCCCGGAATTAAACATTGTAATTCCGTGTAGCAGAATTTGCGATAAGGTCGAGGGAGGGTCACCGTCGGTTACAGGCGGTTGGTGGCCGCGGTGGACGCACGGGCTGTGTTTTTCTGGATATCCGGCCGCGGATCGTGTTACGTGCAGCGAGTTGGCACGCGGCTTGCATTCATGCAATTGGCTTTCAAGGAAGAGTGGGGGTACGGCACGGTCGCCGACTCAACGGCCGGCCCCAGCTTTCGCTCCGGCACCGACAAGGAGGGTATTCCATGGTTCCAGGCAACTTGTTTCGTGGTTGTTGGCTGTTGGCACTGCTGGTACTGGCTTTGCTGATCGCACCCGCCGAGGCCCAGTATCCGACCGGCACCGGGCCGGCAACGCCGAATCGCCGGGGTCCGATTGCCGGGGCAGGGCAAGGCACAGTCAGGCAACTTCCCGGCGTACGGCCGCCCTACCGGCTGCTGGAGCATACGGCGCCGGCCAAACCGGACCGGCTGGCCAAATTGGGCCCCGCTCGTCCCAACGAACACCCCCTGATGCCGGTCCTGCGCTGGGCCTACGACGGGGTCGGTAACATCGAGAAGCTTCAGGACTACTCGGCGACCATGGTGAAGCGCGAACGGGTTGGCAACAAGGTGGGCGAACTGGAGTACATGTTCGTCAAGATCCGGCATCGGCCCTTCAGCGTGTACATCTACTTCCTCGGCCCCGCCGACAAGAAGGGCCGCGAGGTGATCTACGTCAAGGGAAAGAACAACGGCAACTTGTTGGCCCACGGCACGGGGCTCCAACGCAAGTTGGGGATCTTCGAGTTGGCGCCCACCAGCTTCCTTGCCATGCGCGACAATCGCTACCCGATGACGGAGATCGGCATCCTCACGATGGTCCGCCGGCTGGTCGAGGTGGGTGAACAGGACACCAAGTACGGCGAGTGTGAGGTGAAGTTCTTCAAAGGGGCCAAGATCAACAAGCGCATTTGCACCTGCATCCAGGTGGTGCATCCCGTCCCGCGGCGCAATTTCCTTTTCCACCTGGCGCGAATCTTCGTGGACGACGAGCTCAACGTGCCGATCCGCTACGAGTCGTACGAATGGCCCGCCAAGCCCGGCGGCCCCCCCCGCCTGCTCGAGGAATACACCTACCTGAACCTGAAGCTCAACAACGGCTTTACCGCCGCCGATTTCGACCCCCGAAGCTACCCCGGATTTCCCAAATGAGCGGATCACCAGCGGCGTGAAACCCGCGCCCCACGCCGAACCAAACGGGGATCTTGGGCCAATTCACGCCGGTCTGACCGGGAATATCGTCGGTGAGAGCCAAGACGGTGCCTTGCGGGTCAACTCTCAGCCGAGATTGACGCTCCGGTCCCACGGTGCAGAGATCGCCGGCGAAGATGAATCGACCGTGCAGCGAGAGCTTGGCGAGCTGCAAGTTCCGTTGACCGGTTGGACGCAACTGGAAACAGGCGGCAGAGATTCCGACCTCGCGTCCCCGGCGGCGCGAGATCGTCGCTTTCTTGAGCGCCAGGCGTCGATCGCCCCGGCCGGGTCATGGAAACTCAACCGCAACGGCATGCACTACCCGGCACCGACCAGCCGCGGCGGCCCCAGCGGAGCCGGCAGCAGGCCGCCCGGCGGCTCGCCCACCGGCTGCTGCGTGGTTGTCTGGCGGCGATGACCTGTTACTTGGTGGTGTTGGGGGTCATGATGTTCTTCGAAGAATCGTTCATCTTCTTCCCCGCCCGGTATCCGGAGGGCGAGTGGCAGCCCAAGGGACTGGTTTTCGAGGACGCCTGGTTTGAAACGGCCGACGGGCCCCGACTGCACGGCTGGTACGTGCCGCACGAGCATCCCCGCGCCGTGGTGCTTTTCTGCCACGGCAACGCCGGGAACGTCAGCCATCGGGCCGAAGCCATGCAGGTCCTGCACGATTACGCGGGGGTTTCGGTGTTGATCTTCGACTACCGGGGTTACGGCCGCAGCGGGGGCAAGCCCAACGAGGCGGGCATCCTGGCCGACGCCCGCGCCGCCCGCGCCTGGCTGGCCGAGCGGGCGGAGGTCGAAGAGGCCGGCATCGTGCTCGTGGGGCGCTCGCTGGGCGGGGCCGTGGCGGTCGACCTGGCCGCCGCCGATGGTGCCCGGGCGCTGGTGGTCGAGAGCAGCTTCAGCTCGATCCCCGACGTGGCCGCCTATCATTATCCCTGGCTGCCGGTCCGCTGGGTGATGCGCACGCGGCTCGACTCGGCCGGGAAGATTGCCGCCTATCACGGTCCCCTGCTGCAAAGCCACAGCACCGCCGACACGATCATCCCGTATAAGCTCGGCCGCCGCCTGTTCGAAGCGGCCAACGAGCCCAAAAAGCTGATCAGCTTCTCCGACCTGGATCACAACGATCCGCAGCCGCCGGAGTACTACGAGGAGTTGGTCGCATTGCTCGACCAACTCCCGTAGGTATCAGGGAGCAGGTTGCTGCCAAGGGATGGCCTGCGCGCCCATCGCAAGGAGAATGATGTTGATTAGGATGCCGGCAATAAAGCAGGCGGTCCAGGCCATCATGACGTTCTGGATATCCCACGCTTTGGCATTCATCCAGCCATAGACGAACGCGATCAACCCACCGATGCAGCAGAAGAACAACACGATGCAGGCGATCCCCAGGCCCGTCTGGCCGCGTTGAAACATCTGGATCAGAACCAAGATGAAGCAAATCAAGGACCCGATACCGCACACGAAACCGAGCAATTGCAGCAGCGTTCCCATTGTCAAGACTCCTTCCACTTGAGGTGTAAGACGGCCTGCCGCGACACACGACAGGACCGCCGAATCTCGCCCCTTGTATCGTATGCCCATCACACGTTCAACCCCCCAAAGCCGATCTCGGAAAATTCGGCGGCCGCTGCGGGACCGCGCTGGTAAGTGGCGCAGTTTTTGCAGGCTGGGGCGCGGAGGGGGCAGGGGACGGGTGGGTCGGGTCGTGCAGCTTGAGCACAGCCCAGGGGCTCACGACCAAGAAAGGCCCGGCTCTGCCGGCCGATTCCGGATGAGCGACTTCTCCCCCTCGCGGCCTCGGCCTGGTCGCTCCTGCCCGCTTTCGGCAGGGGTCCTGTCAGCTCCTCCGTGGTGGACCGCTGCCGCTGTCATCGGGCAAGTTCCTCGATCCGTTCGAGCGCCTTGTCAACTTGATGTCCGGGGTCAAAGTTGGCATGACGTTTCGCAAAGCGGCCGGCCGCTTCCGCGTGGTTATCTGAGCAGAGAAGGGCCATCAGCTTGACCGCGATTTCCTCGGGCCTGTTGATCCGGGCACTCAATCCGGCTCCCAGCCGAACCGTGGCCGCGGCATTGAGCATCTGTTCCAGGTAGATCGGCAACTGTAAGATGGGCTTACTGGCCATCAGCAGCGCGGCCGTCATGCCATGACCTGCGTTGAGGATGGCCAAATCGCACCGCTCAGCCACCATGGACGGATCCAACCGCCGGTTTGCGAAACTCAGCGTCGTAGAGGCGAAGCGTTTGCGCAATTTGGGATCGTTCCCGTCCAAATAGACCAGCGTGGGACAACGCAACTCCCCAAGCAGCGCCAGCAGGTTTGGGCGAGCGGGAAATGACTTGAGGTAGGCGTAGACTCTCTTGCCGCGGCCCGACGGCCACCGGGGCGCCTCGCCGCCCGCGGTCGGCCACACGCCCCAATAGTCTGCACTGTTTCTGCTGCGGTAAGGATCGAGTTCTGGAAAGGTCGTCAGGAACGTCTCGTCAACCGGGTGGTAGAGCCGTGAAAGATAGTCGAGGGGGGGCTCGTTCCATGAGGCCAACACCTGGTTGACGCGCTCCAGGACCCGGTCTTCGTCCCGGCGCGGGGCCCCCGCGTCGCCGCCCAGCGAGGGACGCAGGTCGGGCAGCGGATACTCGTCCGGCGGACAGGCGAAGGGAATCCCGATCACCGCCCGGCTGGCCGGGTAACCTCGTGCCGCCAGCAGGGCAGTCGGGCTGTGATCAAACAGGATCAGGTCCGGCTGCACGTAGTCGTACAGATTTCGCCAGGCGTCGCCCAACGTGCGGAGCTCTTCCACGTCGCCGAAAGCCACGTTGTGGAGGATCTGGGCGAACGTTCGGGGCCGCTCGATATGATTCTCCACCCGGCCCAGCCGAAAC
>CAZUAM010000143.1:0-12678 GCA_964618095.1 uncultured Planctomycetaceae bacterium
CTTTTACGCTCATCGAACTCCTGGTGGTCATTGCGATCATCGGCATCCTGATCGCGCTGTTGCTGCCGGCAGTGCAGGCGGCGCGGGACCAGGCCCGGATCCTCTCCTGCCAAAACCACCTGAAACAGATCGGCCTGGCCACCTCCACCCACGTCGAGGCCCACGGCTTCTTTCCCACCGGCGGTTGGGGAGTGCAGTGGGCCGGGGAGCCCGATCGCGGGTTTTCCGAGCGCCAGCCCGGCGGGGCCTTCTACAACATCCTCCCCTATCTCGAACTGGAAGAGATCCATCAACTCGGCGCAGGGGAAACCGGTTGGAAAAAGAAACGCCTATTGACCAGGGCCGCCTCAACCCCGATCTCGTTGTACCACTGCCCCAGCCGCCGGTCGGCCGTCCTCTATCCGTTCATGGGTTGGGTCGGCGGCATCAACACAAACTTCCCCCACGTGGGTGCGTTCGCAGAGACGAGCTATTCTATTGCCCTTTGTGACTACGCGTTCAACGGCGGCACGGCAATCGGTCCCAACGTCAATGGGAGAGAAGGCTGCGTCTGGAATGTGATTCTCAGTTTTCGGATCGGCGAATCCACAGACTGGAGCGACTACGACGGCGGGGGCATCTCCTATGCCGGTAGCGAAGTCCGAGTCGCCGAAGTCAGCGACGGTCTGGGACACGTCTATCTGGCGGCCGAAAAGTATTGCACGGCCGACGAATACTACCAGCGCAAGTGGTGCGGGGACCTGCACGGCTGGAACTCCGGGTACGGCTACGACACGCATCGATGGACCGCCTATCCGCCCTTGCAGGACACCCCCGGCCTTCGGGGCCGGGAACGCTTCGGCAGTGCCCACTCTGCCGGCTTCAATGCCGTCTTGTGCGACGGCTCGGTCCACATGATCCACTACACCATCGACAGGAGAATCCACAAGGCGCTGGGTGGCCGTAATAACGACAAGGAGTTGCGCGTAGTCCCCGACAAGAGCCGGTTCTGATCGGGTCTCGGTCCAAACTGGTGTCGGCGAAGACCTCCGGCAGTATCCCTCCCCGAACCTTGCCCGAAAGTCTCGCTCCCTCGTGCGCCCGGTCCTCCGCAGGAGGTGTCTTGGCCATGTTCCATCGCGTCGTCCGTCCCGGCGTACTGGTCGTTTGTCTCGGAGTTCTGGCCGGTTGGGGCTGCTCGCGGACGCCCTCGCGGATCCATCCCCCGGCCATTGACGCCTCGGCCGCCGGCAAACTGGCTCTCCAACAGTACGACAAGGACGGCGACGGACTGATCAAGGGCCAGGAGCTCAGCAAGGCCCCGGCCCTGAAGGCCGCCATCGAAAACCTCGACACGAATGACGACGGCGGCGTCAGTGCCGACGAAATCACCGCCCGAGTCAAAGCCTGGCAGAAGTCCAACGTCGGCAAGACGTCGCTCAGTTGCACCGTCACCTACCGCGGCGGGCCCCTCCAGGGGGCCACCGTGAAATTCGTCCCCGAAAAATTCCTCGGCGACGAAATCCAGACGGCTACCGGTGAAACCGACCAGTCCGGGGTGGCCGTGCTCAGCGTCCCGCTGGACCCCGATCGTCCGGGCGACGTCTCGGGCGTCCAATGCGGACTCTACCGGGTCGTAATTACCAAGCAGAACACGAACATCCCGGCCAAGTACAACACCCAAACGATTCTCGGCCAGGAGGTCGCCGACGACTGCCCGCAAGTCCGTCGCGGAATCAAGTTCCGCCTGGAGTAGCCACAAGCGGCAGCAGCCGCCTATCCGGCGATCCGAAGTGACCCCTCCGTGGACAAGGCGCCCCCCCTAGAGGGGAGGCCGCGCATTGCAAAACGAGGAAGCTTGTGAGATAATACCGTGGTCTGACGTAGACCTTGGATACGTTAATCTGCCACTGTCGGTGCGGCAACGGATCGGCCCGTAGTCTCGCCGCCGGGAACCCCACGAGCAGATTCCGCCGCCGCCGACACCTTGCCCGCCCGATTGAGTCCAACCCCTGCAGAAGCCGGAAGAGCCGCGCGATCCGCACGGCCTTGAGTCGCCGCCGCGTGTCATATGGCCGCAAGCCCCTGCTCTTCCTCGCTTCTGGCCGTCAGCCCACACAACCGATCAAACCGCAAACTCGCTGCTGTACCCTGGTCGTGTTCCCAAACGTTTCCCCGGAACGCCACGTCCCGAGGCCTCAAGCCATGCCCCTGCGCAAGATATCCTTCTTATGCTGCATCCTCCCCGTGGCCACCGGCCGGAGGGGATCGCCCACGCCCCGCGCCGCCGATCGTCGACCCGTGCGGCTGCTGACCGTGCTGGTCGTACTGACGGCCTGCTGGGCCGACGCGCAGAGCTCCTCCGCCGGCGACTCCCCCAAACCACGTGGCACAAGCCAGGTTCGACCGGCCGACGACCGCTTGCAGGGCCTGATCCACGGCCTGCGGCGGATGGACGCCGACGAAAGCGGCTCGCTGGAGGCAGACGAGATCTCCGACCGCGCCCGGCCCTATATCGAACGTTGGGCCCGGCTGGCCGATCTCGATCCGTCCAAGCCGCTTCCAATCCCGGAGTTGGAAAAGGCCCTTCACCAGCACTACGGAAACCGCCAACCCCCGGCGCGCCCTAGCCCCAGACAAACCCGACGGCCGACCCCCGAAGCGGGCTCGCCCGTCCGCGGCTTCGGGCCGGACGAGGATCAGCCCCCGATCCCCGGGTTCGGCGTGGAGATCGACCCTTCCGTGGTCCTCCTCCAGGCCGATCTCGATCGGGCGGCCGAGCGGTTGCGGAGCTCCGACAGAAACCGCGACGGCTTCATCGACCGCCACGAGGCCTCCCAGGGCCGTTGGCCCGATGACGTCTTCCAGTACGACGCCAATCGCGACAACCGCCTGAGCCGGCGGGAGCTGGCCGTGCGGTACGCCAGGCGGCGGATCCAAGAGGCCAGAGGCAGAGACCGTTCCCCCTCCCGTTCGGACTCCGGGCGCAGGGGGAGAGGTTCCCCGGAGGAGGCCCAGCGGCGCGGCCGCGAAGAAGAAGAAAGACGCCGCAGACAAGATCCCAGAACCCGCGAGGCCTGGTACCTCTCCGGAAGCATCATGTACCGCTACGACCTCAACCGCAACGGCTCCCTCGAACCCAACGAATTCCGCAACCTGGGAGAGAAGGCGGCCTCGGCCGATGCCGACGGCCGCGGTCGGGTGGACCGCCAAGAGTTGGTCGAGTGGCTGCTGCGGGTGGCCGAAAGGCCCGAGCGAGACCTGCCACCCGAATTGCCCGAGTGGTTCCGCCAACGCGATGCGGACGCCGACGCCCAGGTCACCATGGCCGAATTCGCCCAGCAGTGGTCCGAGGACAAGGTCACCCAGTTCGAGAAGTACGATCTCAATAGCGACGGGATTATCACGCCGGAAGAATGCGTGGGCGCGAGCAGCCTTCCCGAGGGCACCTACCGCAACCACCAGTTGAAGATCATTCCCGCCGGAAGAACCGTCTATTCCGAAATCGTCGTTCCCGACGGCGAGCCCGTCTCCAACCTCGACGTGCAGATCTCCATCACGCACACCTACGATGCCCACTTGGACGCCTTCTTGATCGCCCCATTTGGGCAGCGCATCGAACTGTTTACCGCCGTGGGCCGGGACGACGACCATTTCGACAATACCCTCTTTGACGACGAGGCGCAACGCTCCATCGCCCAGGCCAAACCTCCCTTCAAAGGCGCCTATCGGCCCGAGGCCGTCGACAAGAGACAGCCCAGCCTCAAGCAGTTCTACGGCAAGCAGATCGGCGGAACCTGGACGCTGATGATCCAGGCCGGCCGGAGCGACCGCCCCGGCGCGCTGCACGGCTGGGCACTGATCACCACGCCCGCACAGAACTCCCAAGAGTCCGAACGTCCCGAGCCCGATCATGCCCAGCCCGATCGTGCCCAACGCGATCGCTCCCAGCGCGGCCGTCCCGAACGTGATCGCTCCGAAGGCAGCAGACCCCTATTTCGACGGTCCCGCAGGTGAACCGCTTAGCCGCCGCGGCCACGCGGCGCCTGCTCCCCAGCGGCTCGGCCCTTCCGCCAGCCCGTCCCGTCGATCCGCCGCAGCTCCGCCTCGATCTCCTCGCCCTCGTAGAACGACAGCCAGCCGTGGAGCCGCTTCCTCTCGCCCGGCCGGCAGTCGGGAAACCTCGGGTCGGAGTGCATGCAGGGAACCTTCGGATTCGCCCAGACCCGCCCGCACGGCTCCCAGGCAGTAATCACCCAACGGTTGCCCTCGGCCGAGCGGCAGGCCATGTACGGCTTCTGCTCCAGCTTATGGTCGCCGCCCTGCCCGGAAAACTCCGGGACCCCCTTCAGCATCACGCAGTTCTGCACGTCCAGGCCCGTAAGCGTCCTCTGCGTGCCGTTGGCAAGCCACGTCTCCATCCGCACGGCCTCTTTGCCCGGCGTAACCTTCGTTCCAAACACTACCCCGTTCGGCAGCCGGCGCTCGAACGACAGCGTCCCGTCCGCGTGCCGCTTCCACTCCAGCCTTTGCAGCTCGATTCCCTTGCGGGTCCAGGTCGTCGCGATGTGCGTATGCGCCAGGTAAAGCAACTCTCGGCCGTCGGAGGTGTCGTGCCAAATCGCCTCGGGCAGGTCGACGACCACGTAGCTCGTCCGGTCCCAGGGCGTGAACACACTGATCTTCGTCTCCCGCTGCGGCCGGATCGCCCCCTCCAGGAAACCGATCCGCGGATGCCGGCCGCCCGGGTACGGCAAGACCAGCAGCGGCGCGTCGACTGCCCGGCGCGGCCCGGTCTCAGGCCGGATTGCGAACTTCGCAACCGCCGCGCGGATCTCTTCTGCCGAGAGCCCCGTGGCCGCCGAGATCTCCGCCTCCGTAAACCGGTGGTACCAGACCATGTTCTCCAGCCAGTCGCGCAGCTCCACCTCCCCCTTCGGCCGGCGGAAGTTCTCCGGCGACTCGTCCGAGGCCGACACCGGCATGCCGATCAGCAGTAGCGAAGCAACGATTGCGATACGCATCAAAGGGTCCTTCGTGCCGTTTAGCGGGCGGGCTTGCCCGCCGTGGGAATGGCGGTCAAGTTGGCATGTTCTCTCCACGGCGGGCAAGCCCGCCCGCTAAACGAGTACTTGATGAATAACCCGACTCACCGAAGAATCTCAAAATCATCCAAGAGGATGCGATCTTCCGCGCCGCCCTCGAACAGCAGCTTGATATTATCCAGCACGTCGCCCTCCAGGCTGGGACCCTTCATGCCCCAGCCTACCCGGGCCTCGATCGCCCGGAACTCCACCACCCGCCACTGCCCCTTCTTCAGCCCGCCGATCCGGTAGCGGCAGTTGTCCTTGTGCTTCTTCGACCAGATCAGCACGGTCACCTCGCCGATGTTGCCCAGCGGCTTGAGCTTCAGCCGCACGGTCGTCGAGTCCTTCACCGGCGTCGAAAACGTGTGCCAGTTCGAGGCCCCCTGGGGCGGAAAGCGGTAGGCCTTCGACCCCTCCGCGCCGCCGCCGGTCACTTCGCCGCCCTTGAAGCTGCCCGGCCCCTCCTCAAACTTCTGCGAGAAGGCCGCCTTGCCCGGTTCGGCGATCAGCAGCCCCGGCGTCAGCAGTGCGCTCTTCGACGGCGTGGCCTTCTTCTTACCACCCCGAGGCCTCCCGCGGACCGGCCCCACGTACTCGGTCGCCACCACCACGTCGTCGAACCAGACCTCCATCACCCGGCTCTCCGGCTTGGGGTCCTTGTTGTGCCGGGCGGGCTGGTCGGTGTTGTAGAACAACAGCCAGACGCTGTTGAGCTTCAGCTTGTCGGTCGTCCGCCACCGAAACCCCGGAAAACGACCGTACAGCTCCCCGTCCACCCAAAACGCCTGCTCGCCATCGGCCTTCTCCGGGCTGGAGTTTGCCTTCACCATGGCCTCCACACAATACCACCGCCCCGGCACAATCGGCACCTGCTTGCCGTTGTAGACGCTGCCCCACTTGGTCTTCATCTCGTGCCAATACGTGTAGAAGTTCCACACGCCCGGCGGCGGATACTTGCCCCAACGGCCCGTCGGCTCGATCCCCGTCGAAAACTTGGCGTCGCCCGGCGGGGTCTCTCCGGCCCCGCCCTTCGGCCAAGGCGTCGGCGTCCGATCGGCCACCAGGTGCACGAAGTGATGCACGTAGCCGGTCTTCTCGTGGAACTTCACGTAAAACCGGGCGTACATCGTGTCCACGCCCTTGGTGTGCGTGAACAGGTGACCGTTCCGCGCGATGTGAATCGACCGCTCCCCCGGCGAGCCGGCGTGGATGTCCTCCGACAGGTCGATGTTCTCTGTCTTCGAGATACTACCCCAGCGGGCACCGATCTCCCCAACCCCGCCCGTCTCGAAGTCGTCCACAAAGATCACCCGCCGATCCCGCTCAATCCCCTCGTCCCCGGGATACAGCGAGGCCAGCCCCCCCTTCTCCGGCCCGGGCGCCGCCCCTTGGCTCGGCTCGCACATCAATAACATCAGCCCCGCCAAAACGGCAACCACCAAGTTCGTTCTCGAAAAGCCCATGCTGTTCTCCTTTGTCTTCAGCCACACGTTGTCAAATGGAACAACTACTCCACAAACCGCCCCCCGATTGCAATCGGGGGGGCTGCGACGTTCCTTCACCAACACGGTACACAATAGCCCGAGGATTCTCAACCTGGTTCACGCAAGCCACGGGCAGGCCTACCGCGCCTTTCCGATCAACAACACCGGCCGGACAATCCCGCCCAGGAACAGCTCACTGATCTTGCGGTGGTCCACGCGCACGGCCACCAGGTTGTCGCCTCGCACCGCCGCACCGCTGACGTCGACCTCGAACGGCACCCGCTTCCTTTGGCTGCCGCCGACCGCCTTGCCGTTCAGATATACGCTGGCGTCGCCGTCTACCTCGGTGAAAAACAGCGCCAGCTTCCCTACCGCGTCGGGCACTCGGAACCTCGTGCGGTACCACATAATGGTCTGCCGATCCGGCAGGCCCTGGGCATCAAGTGGGTTGCTGTACGTGGCTACTTCCCGCCACGATGAGTCGTCAAAGCCGGGCCGGTGATAGCCCTTTTCGAGACCGCCGCCCGCCTGGTCGTATGCCAGCCGCCACTTATCCGGCAGGACCTCCACCAGCTTACTGGGCAAGGCCGTGGCCGCCGCCCCGGCATCCACGTGCTTGCCAACGAACCGCTCGAGATAGGCCACCGTGTAATGGTGGCCCAGCCCCGCCTGCTGGTTCGTCTTGCTGCGGGCCAGCAGCTTGTCGTACACTCGTTTCGCGGTGCGGAAGTCGCCCCGGTTCATCGCCTCCCGCAAGGCAATGTACTCCTCGGCGTTGCGCAGCCCCTCGCCCGCCATCTGCACCCGGGCGGCATACGTCTCGTCCCCCTCGGCCGCGGCAGCCGCCCGGCCGATCAGCAACCGACAGCGGGCAAGGAACTCCGGCGTGTAGACCAGGTGCAGGGCAAAAAAGCTGCCCGTGTGGCAGCGCAAATCGACGAACGCCCGGTCGATCGCCGTCCAATACTCCTTCATGATCGGCCCCGCCGCCGGGCCGTAGAACTTCGTGAAGTAGTCGTCCATGATCGCCTCGGCGTCGGCCGCCGGGTCGTAGGCCAACCGGATGCTCAGATAGATGTGCGGCCCGTAGATCTGCCAATTGGCCAGGGTCTCGAGGTTGATGCCGATGCAGCCCTTCCGTTTCAGGTAGGGGATATCGTGCTTCCAGACCGAGATCATCGAGAAGGGCAAGGCGCATTCGGCCAGGTTGTAGTTGTACGTGCGGTAGGCGATCTTCTCCGCGGCCGCCCCCCAGCCGTCGATCAACTCACCCAACTGCAACCGCGACGGACAGCCCGGCTGCCCGATGCGGTGGAACCGGCAGTAGCGGATCGGCGCAATCCACGCGCAAAGGTTCGGCCCCAGCTTCACCCCGCTGGTAGGCGCCTGCGTGTAGTCGGCGTAGCAGTAGAAGCTGAGGATCGAATCCGGACAGGCGCCGGCCACTTTTCCGGCCACCTGCCGGTAGAAATCGAGGTAGCGGTTGGTCACGTTGACGTGCCCGGAGGAAGGCTCGGTCGAATTCGGGTCGTCCTGGCCCCGGCAGGCCTCGCACTGGCAATAGCCCGTACCGTCCGGCGGCGAAATCGAAGGGTGGAGCGCACCCGACTTGATCCCGCCGATCACGCCCTCGGCAAACACCTTGCGCAAGCCGGGGTTCGACGTGCAGTACCAGTCGCTCGCCTGGCGCCGGCCGTCGCGGAGCCGGAAATACTCCGGGTGTTCCTTGAACAGCTCCTTCGAGACGTACTTCCCCCAGGAGTGGCCGGTGGCGAGCCGAGTGCCGCCGGCGCCGTTCCAGATCTTCCAAAGCGACGACCCGCTCCACTGCGAGCCCCAGATGCTGCGGTACAGAAAGCCCGGCTTCTCGGTCACCCGGAGCTTGCCGGCGGTCAGCGTTCGCCTCCGCGGGTAGACCTCACCCAGCGGATGATCGAGGAAGTAGCGGCAGCCCCAGTGCTCCAGCAGCCGGCAAACGGCCTTCAGCGTGGCGGTTCCGTTCTGACCGGCCAGCAGTACTCGCCGACCGTCGCTCTGGATACGAAGCCCTTCGCGGCTGGCGCTTTGGATGTCGTCAAGCCGCAATCCGGCCTTGACTGCCGCAGCGCCGATGTAGATGGCCGGCGCGCCTTCCGGGGCCGACCGGGCGATCGGCAGCTCGGCGCCGGTCATCTTCCGCACCCACTCGACCAGCACCTCGGCCGCCCGGGCGTCGCTTGGCTGCCCGGACCGCCTCCGAGGCGAACTCGCCGGCGCCACGGCCGAATCGACCACGATCGTCGCCACCGGCTCCCCGTCCCGGACCACGTCCATCGCCGCCGCGCGGGGTGCTGCCGTGCATGCCAGAAAGAGCGACGTCAGCACCGAGATGGCGTAGCTTCGGTGGTCCACGTCCGTCTCCTTTCTTGTTCTTCTTTGCACTGGGGATTTGCGCCGCTGGCAGACGGAGGCTCTTCCGGGTTTTTCCTCTGCGTCAGGTCCACGCAATCAATCGAATGTGGTTGAAGTTCAGCACGTCGACCCCGGCCTTCTCCGAAAACTGGCACAGCTTGAAGTCATCGGTCAGCACCAGGTACTTGCCTCCGGCCAAATGCAGGATCCCAGAATCGGTCAACCCCAGCTTCGGAAACTCGCTGAGCTGAGAAGCCGTGGCACTCGCAACGTACTGTTCATCGAGCGTGGCAATCCCGCGCGCAAACTCCCCGAAGTACTCCGTCTTGGTGGGTTCGCCCATCTGGCCGGACAGGCTATTCACTTCCGAGAGAATGTGTGGCGTGGTCACAACACGAGCAAAGCGAGAAAGGAGTCGAACGAGAAGGTCGTAATCGTCGAGTGCGAACTGGTTCGTGCGCTTGAACCGCAGGATCTGCTCCCGGTTGAAACTCCCCACGAAGTACAGGAGCAGGATGTTCGTATCAACGAGAACGCCGCTGGAGCTGTGACGTTCGATGAGGGCGAGGATGGGATCCGTCATACCGGTTGTCTGATCTTCATCGATTTCACCTTGCCATCTGCCGACTGGATCACAAACATTTTGTACTCGCGTTGCATGCGACCCAACGCTTCTCCGAGAGCCTTCTGCAACTCCGACACAGGCTTGGATTCTCTCACAAAGCTCAGCGTGATGTACCAGAATCGGTCATCTTCGGACAATTCGACTTCTTCAAGTCTCACGTCCAGAACCCTCTCACCGACAAACAGGTCGCCAACATAGTCAACAGCGCCTGCAACCGCTTCCTTAACGTCGATCATTTCTCAGCACCTCGATGATATCCTGCGAAACAGCCCCATGGCCCAAACTCCGTTCCACGTAGCAGCGTGCAGCAGGAACGACCCCAATACTATACTACACCCCCTCGGAGAACAACACCCGCACGACCGAAATCAGTAGGATGGGGAACTCAAAATGCCGGCCAAATCACCCGACGGGTCAAGCCCCGCTGCGGAAAACGCCCCACGCATAATATAATCACAAATGTGAGCCGCTTGCCGTACGCCGTCCGCTCTCGCCGCTGACCCCTGACTCCTGCCCCCTGATGCCCATCCTCCCTCCATCCCGCTTCTTCCCACCAGCCGAAGAGCTCGATCCGGAGGGCCTGGTCGGACTCGGCGGCCAATTGACGCCGGAGTGGCTCTTGGACGCCTACCGGCACGGGATCTTTCCCTGGCCGGTCGGCGATCCGCAGGCCCCGATCGCCTGGTGGTCCCCCGATCCCCGGGCGATCATCGAGCTGGACCGCTTCCACGTCCCGCGGCGGCTTGCGAGGACGATCCGCAGCGGCCGGTTCGAGATCACCTGCGACCGGGATTTCCGCCGCGTAATCCGTGCCTGTGCCACCGCGCCCGACCGCCGCGGCGAGACCTGGCTGACGCCCCAAATGATCGAGGCCTACGTGTGGCTCTTCGAGCTGGGCCACGCCCACAGCGTCGAGGTTTGGCACCGCGGGCAACTGGCGGGCGGTGTCTACGGGGTGTCGATCGCCGGGCTGTTCGCCGCCGAGTCGAAGTTCTACCGGGTACGCGACGCCTCCAAGGTCGCCCTGGTCCACCTGGTCGACCGCCTGCGGGCCTGTGGCTACGCGCTGCTGGACATCCAACAGCACACGCCCCACACCGCCCAGTTCGGCGCGATCGAAATCCCCCGCCACCAGTACCTTACCCGACTGGCCAAGGCCCTGGCCCAACCGGTCACCTTCGGCGAGGCGTAAGACGCGAAGACGGGAAGTCCCGGCGAAACACGCCGATCAGAACGGTCCCGAGGACTCAAAGGGTGGGCAAGCGGCCCTCTTTCGGCGGGTTTGCCGCGCGAACACGCCGCTCATATATTGGGAGTGTGGCCTCCGACGTGATCGGGCCCCGCGAAACCCGATATCGACGATTCAGTACCGACACACCCCTAAGGGTCCACTGCCTGGAAGGTAAATCACCGATGAACCATAGCCACCGGATTCGTTTGGCGACCCAAGTCGCCCTTTTCGGCGTTGTGACCGGCATCCTCTGGGCGGCCGGGAGCGTCTCACCGGTGCGGGCGTGCAACACCCCGGTGTACCGCTACGCGATGTACAACTGGCCGCCCGCGCCTTACTACGTCTTCTACTTCCATCACGAGCAGGTCGCCAAGGAAGACGAGGCGGTCAACAAGGTGCTGGATGAGCTGTCCCGGGCCGATCCGCCGGCAAACGTCCTGTTCGCGACGGTAGACGTCTCGAACGAGGAGGAATTCAAGAAGTTCCCGAAGGTGGTCAAAAGGACCTACCAGTCACACGCCGAGGGCAAGAAGCCGCTGCACCTGGTCTTCTGTCCCTGGGTCCTCTATTACGCCTGGATGTTCGAGCAATATGCCCGCGTCTCCGACCAGCAAAACGAGGAACGGCAAACGCCGGAGGAAAGCCAACCCGGCGCATCAGAGCAGACCGCCGGCCCAGCCGACGAGAAGCAGGATCAGCCCGAGGAAAGCCAGCCCGAGACTCCAAAGCAGACCTCCGGCCCGCCCGGCGAGGATCACGATCAAGCGGAGGAAGGCCCTCCTCCCTTTACCGAGCTGTTTGCCGGCCGGCTGGACAAGAAGACGGTCGAGGCGATGGTGGATTCGCCGGTGCGGAAGCAACTCGGACAATTGCTCCGGGACGGCAACGCGGCCGTGCTGTTGATCCTCACCGGACCGGATCAGGACGCCAACCGGCAGGCGGAGAAGGTGGCCGGCGAAGTCGTGGCCATGGCGGACCGCGACGAGTTTCTGGTCTCCGGCGGCGACGATTTCGCCCCCGATCAGTTCCTTCCCGAGGCACCCGGCAATACGCCCCCGCAAGATCCCCGGCAGGACGATTCCTCCCACACCCTCAAGCTGGCCGTGCTCAAGCTGGCCCGCACCGATCCGGCCGAAAAGTGGCTGGTCGATTCGCTGTTGTCGATTGAGCCGGACCTCCGCCAGAGCAAGTATGCCAAGTCGCCGATGGTCTTCGCCGTCTACGGGCGTGGCCGGGCGATGCCGCCGTACCTGGACAAGGGAATCACCGCGGAGAACCTCGCCGAGTGCGTGACGTTCCTCACCGGCCCCTGCTCGTGCATGGTCAAGGAGCAGAACCCGGGGGTGGACCTCCTGGTCCGCCGGGATTGGGACGCCGTGGCCGAGGCCCTGGCCGCCAACGATCCGGCCTTCACCGGCGGGCCGTGGGGATACCAGGAATTCGCGCCGGACGAGTCGGGCGACTGGACCCGGGCGGCAGCCGCTGACACCCCCCCGGACGAACCCCCTCCCAACGGAGATCTGGAGCCCAAACACGCGCAACCGCCGGTCGCGCAGAAGACGAGCCCCCGAACCGACGCCCAATCGCTCCAAGCGCAGCCCTCGGCGGCGGGCGAGGCCCCGACCGGCGGGGCGTCCGATGCGTTTGCCCTCAAGCAGGCCTGGAAGATCGGCATCTGGATCGGCCTGGGGACCGCCCTTGTCCTGATCGCCGGTTTCGTGCTGATCCTCCGACAGCGCCCCACCTAGCACCCACCCTCTGCCGAAGTTGCCCGCCCCTGTCGCGACCGTCCTGCAACCCCGAATAAAACGCCCAAACCCTCTATCCCCCAAATCCCAAATCCCAAATCCCAAATCCCAAATCCCAAATCCCAAATCCCAA
>CAZUAM010000144.1:0-2925 GCA_964618095.1 uncultured Planctomycetaceae bacterium
TGAAGATGAACGACACCCGCGACGTGCTGGGCGCCAAGATGTCGACCGGGATGAAGCAAAAGGTCTCCGTTGCCCGGGCCATCGTGCACGACCCGCCGGTGTTGATCTTCGACGAGGCCACCGCGGGCCTGGACGTGCTGGTCGCGCGGGCATTGTTGAACACGGTGGCGGAGTTGCGCGATCACGGCAAGTGTGTCGTCTTCTCGACCCACATCATGCGCGAGGCCGAGAAACTCTGCGATCGCATCGCCATCATCCACCGGGGAAAGATCCTGGCCGAAGGGACCCTGGAACAGTTGCGCGATCAGCACCACCAGCACGACTTGGAAGAGCTGTTCTTCCAGTTGATCTCGCAGCACGACGAAACCCATCCCGCGAATGAGGCCCTGGGTGGGAGGCAGTATTTGGAAAGGTGAGAAGCGGGGGTGGCAATTCATTGCCACCCGGGACGATCGAGATTCGGTAGTAGGCACCCGGAAGGGCCGCTTGCGGCTTAGCAGTAGGCAGTGAAGGGGGGGTGGCAATTCATTGCCACCCTGAGATGCAGCAGGCAGGAGGCAGTCGGTTGCCACAGATAGACTTCTCCAACGTGAAGCTGATCCTTTCCCGCGAGGTGCGCGACCAGTTGCGCGACCGGCGGACCCTGTTCATGATGTTCGTGCTGCCACTTCTGCTCTATCCGCTGTTGGGGATGACCTACTTTCAGATTTCGCAGTTCACGCAAGAGAAGGCAACCAGCGTGCTGGTCATCGGTGCGCAGGACTGGGCCGATCTGCCGCCGCTGGTGGAAGGCCAGCGGTTTTCTGAGAAACTCTTCTCCGATCCGGGCAAGGCCCAGTTGCTGGAGTTGCACGTCGTCCCGGCCCAGCCGCCCGACCAGCTTGCCGAAGCCCGCCGGGCCGTCGAGGCCGGCGAGTACGATGCGGCGCTGTGTTTCCCCGATACTTTTTCCCGGGAGATGACGGACTACCAGCGGACCATCAAGCAATGGAGGCAGCGGGCGGAACAGGGCAAGAAGGGGACCTTGCCGGAGTTACCCCGGCCCAAGATCATCTGCACCACTGCCAACGAGAAGTCGCAGATCTCCTTCCTGCGGCTCTCCGCCGTGCTGGATCGGTGGTACCACGAGGTCCGCCAGACGATCTGGATCGCCGCCGGACTGCCTCCGGCGGCCTCCACGCTGCCCGAGGTCGTCGTCGAGGACCTGGCCGAGCCGACGGGCCGTCGGGGAGCCGCCCTCTGGTCGAAGATCCTGCCGGTCATGCTCCTGATTTGGGCGTTGACCGGCGCGTTCTATCCGGCGGTGGACCTCTGCGCAGGCGAGAAGGAACGCGGCACGCTGGAAACGCTGCTCAGCGCACCGGCCAAGCGCAGTGAGATCGTGCTGGGCAAGCTGCTGACGATCATGCTGTTCAGCGCGACCACGGCCGTGTTAAACCTGCTCAGCGTGGGGGTGACCGGCTGGCTGGTCCTAACCCGTACCTTGGGCTTCGGCTCCCCGCCGCCGCTGGCCGCCCTCTGGCTGGCGATCGCCCTGCTGCCGGTCTCGGCCCTGTTCAGTGCGTTGTGCCTGGCCTTGGCCGCTTTTGCACGAAGCAGCAAAGAAGGGCAGTACTACCTGATGCCCTTGTTGTTGATCACCATGCCCCTGGCGGTCCTGCCGATGACGCCGGGCGTGGAGCTGAACTTGGGTAACAGCCTGATTCCGGTGACCGGAGTGGTGCTCCTGCTGCGAAGCCTGCTGGAAGGCAACTACTGGGAAGCCCTGCAATTCCTGCCGGTAGTGGTGGCCGTCACGCTGGCGGCCTGCCTGCTGGCGGTTCGCTGGGCGGTCGACCAGTTCAACTCCGAGTCGGTCTTGTTCCGCGAGAGCGAACGGCTCGAGCTGGGACTCTGGATGCGCCACCTGATGCGCGACCGTCAGCCGACCCCCAACGTGGCCGCGGCCGCCTTCTGCGGCGTGCTGATCTTGGTGATCACGTTCTTCATGACCTTTGCCCAACCCGAATTGGACGACTTTGGCGATTTCGCCCGATTGGCCATGGTGATCCAGTTGGTAGTCGTCGCCACGCCGGCGCTGCTGATGACGATCGTCCTCAGCAACAGTCCCCGCCAGACGCTGCTGCTGAAGCGTCCGCCCGGGCTGACGATCCCGGCGGCCGCGCTGCTGGCCGTGGTGCTGCATCCGGCCGTGACGGCCCTCGGCGCCGGCGTGGTCCGCCTCTACCCGGTCAGCGACAAGGCAGAACCGGCGCTGGAGGCCCTGGAGAAGATGGTCGCAGGCGCCCCCTTCTGGCAGGTCTTGCTGGTGATCGCCCTGCTCCCGGCGATTTGCGAGGAGCTCGCTTTCCGCGGCTTCATCCTTTCCGGCTTCCGCCACCTGGGCCACAAGTGGCGAGCAATCGTCTATGCCGCCTTGTTCTTCGGTTTCACCCACGGAATCCTCCAGCAGTCGCTGGTTGCCTGTCTGGTCGGGGTGGTGATCGGGTACGTGGCCGTTCAGAGCGGGAGTATCCTGCCGGGCATGATCTTCCACCTGGTGCATAACACGCTACCGGTCGCAACCACTCGATTCGCCCCCGAACTCCTCGCCCGCTGGCCGCTGCTGGCGAAAATGGTGACCCCCAACCAAGAGGTCGGCTGCACGTTTCATTGGACTGCGGTCGTCGCCAGCGGCCTTGCGACGCTGCTGCTGTTGGCCTTCTTCAGCCGCCTCCCGTGTCGCAAATCCGCGGAAGAAGAATTGCAGGAGGCAATCGATCTGGGGTTGAGCAGCGCCCAGCGGTGAGAGATGATTGGGGCTGCATTCGGGAAAGCCGCTTGGATCCAACCAGTCAGCCGCTTGCGGCTTAGCGATCAGAGGCAGCAGTGCCGCTTGCGGCTTAGCGATCAGAGGCAGCAGTGCCGCTTGCGGCTTAGCGATCA
>CAZUAM010000144.1:3025-12669 GCA_964618095.1 uncultured Planctomycetaceae bacterium
GCCGCTTGCGGCTTAGCGATCAGAGGCAGCAGTGCCGCTTGCGGCTTAGCGATCAGAGGCAGCAGTGCCGCTTGCGGCTTAGCGGTCAAAGGCAGGAATAACGCCGTGAGCCGAACCATCGCCAAACCCCACCCCCGCATTCTCCAGGCCCGCTACGTCTTCCCCGTCACCAGCGAGCCGATCCCCGACGGCCTGCTGACCATCGCCGGCGAGCGGATCGCTGCGGTGGGCCGGCAGCCCGGCGAAGGCCAGATCGAGGACCTCGGCAACGTGGCCCTCCTGCCGGGTCTGGTCAACGCCCATGCCCACTTGGAGTTTAGCGACCTGTCGGAGCCGCTGGGCGAGCCGGGGATGGGCTTCGTGGATTGGATCCGCCAAATCATCAAGCTGTTCCGGCAGGAGCGAGGCCCCTCGCGCGGACCGGTTGGGAGGGGACTACGGGAGAGCATTCGATCGGGCACGACCGCGCTGGGTGAGATCGCCCAGCCGGGCTGGCCGGCCGACCAGTTCGAGGGCGTTGCGCTGGAGGCGACGGTCTTCCTGGAATTGATCGCCCCCACCCCGGATCGCGTCGCTCCGCTGCTGGAGCTGGCACCGCAACATCTCCAGGCGGACCCGTCATCGCTGGGGCGCGAAAATGGCCTACCGGATGGGAGGTCGGGCCGCTGGCGTCCGGGGCTCAGCCCCCACGCCCCCTACAGTGTCCTGCCCCAATTGCTGACCGCCGCCGTGTCACTTTCCGCAGCCGCCCGCGTGCCGCTGGCCTTTCACCTGGCCGAATCCCGCGAGGAGCTGCAACTGCTTCGCTCGGGGAGCGGGCCGTTTCGGGATTTCTTCGACGAGCTGGGCACGTGCGATCCCGACCTGTTCGGGCGCGGGACCCGCCCGCTGGATTACCTTCGGACGCTGGCCGCGGCCCATCGGACACTGATTATCCACGGCAACTACCTGGACCGGCAGGAGATCGCCTTTCTGGCCCAGTCGGCCGAGCGGATGTCGGTAGTCTACTGTCCGCGGACACACGCCTATTTTGGACACGATCGGTACCCGCTGGAGCAGATGCTCTCGGCCGGTGTCACGGTCGGCTTGGGCACCGACAGCCGGGCGTCGTCGCCCGATCTGAGCCTGTTGGCCGAGATGCGGTTCGTGGCCCGGCGCTATCCCGCCGTGGCCCGCGACGTGGTCCTCCGGTTGGGAACGATAGGCGGGGCCCGCGCATTGGGCCGCGATCAGGAGATCGGCAGCCTGGAGCCCGGCAAGTACGCCAACCTCGCCGTGGTCTCCCTGCCCGACCGCGACGCCGCCGATCCGCACGAGCTGCTCTTCGACTCCCAGGAGCCGGTGGTGGCGACGTGGTATCGGGGAATGCTGATTGCTGATTGCTGATTGCTGAATGCTGATTGCCGCGCGCCCGCCGACAATCTACGGATCTTCTCGCGAAGTCTTCTCAGCCAACCCGGAGGTGCCGAAGCGGCGAGAGAGCTCGGCTTCGACGTCGGCGAGGCTGACGTTGCAGAAGGCCAGCATCACCAGCAGGTGATAGACCAGGTCGGCCGCCTCGTGGATTACCGCGTCGGGGGCTTCGTCCGCCGTGCGGGCGGCCTCGACCAGCTCGGCGGCCTCTTCGCAGAGCTTGGTTCCGATTTCGTCTACGCCTCCGTCGAGGAGTTTGGTGGTGTACGATTTCGCTGGCCGGCGGACCTTGCGGCCTTCGATCACGCCCGTCAACCGCCGCAGAATCGTTTTCTCCTCGCTCATCTGATTGCCCTTTCCAGCCGGCGAAGCAGAAGTCACAATGGCCACAGCCCTCGAAGTCTGACCGTCCATCGTCAATCTGCAATTATCAATTTTCAATTTGCAATTTGCAATCCCTCCGATGTCCAAAGCGCCCGCCATCGACTGCTGGTTCCTCACCGGCCCCACCGCTGCCGGCAAGACGGGCGTGGGGGTGGAGCTCGCCCGGCGGCTGGGCGCCGAGATCGTGTCGATGGATTCGATGGCCCTGTACCGGGGAATGGACCTGGGCACGGCCAAGCCGACGGCCGATGAGCGCGCGGCGGTGCCGCACCATCTGATCGACCTGATCGAGCCGCACCGGCAGTACAGCCTGGCCCAATATCTCCAGGCGGCCGACGCCTGCATCCGTGAGATCAAGGCCCGCCGCCGCGAGGTGCTGTTTGTGGGCGGGACGCCGCTGTATCTGAAGGGGCTGCTGCGGGGGATCTTCGACGGGCCGCCGGCCGATTGGGAGTTTCGCAATCGACTCCGGCAGCAGGCCCGGCAGGAGGGGGCCGAGTTGCTGCACCGGCGGCTGGCCGAGGTCGACCCGGCCGCCGCCGAGCGGCTGCATCCGCACGACACCCGGCGGTTGATCCGGGCGCTGGAGGTATACGAGAAGACGGGCCGGCCGATCAGCGAGTTGCAGCGCCAATTCGCTGTCGGCCGCCCGGCGGAAGCCTGCCGCGTGTTCGTCCTGAGCTGGCCCCGCCCGCTGCTCCACGCCCGCATCGAACGCCGCGTCGAGGAGATGTTTGCCGCCGGGCTGGTCGAGGAGGTCCGCGGGCTGCTGGCCCGTCCGGAGTCGCTCAGCCGCACCGCCCGCCAGGCCGTGGGCTATCGCGAGGTGATCGAACATCTGCGGGGCGATCGCGGGCTGCCGGAGACCGTCGAGCTGGTCAAGCTCCACACCCGGCAAATGGCCAAGCGGCAGGGGACCTGGTTCCGCGGGCTGAGCGAATGCCGCCCCGTGCCGGTTTCCGGCCGGATGGACGCGGCCGAGGTCGCCCGGCGGATTGTGAAGGCCGGGCGTGCCTTGTGACGAGCTACCCTCTCCCGCAAGCGGGAGAGGGTGGAAGATCGCCGCGTCGATCCCCTGGTGGGCCGACTACCCTCTCCCGCAAACGGGAGAGGGGAGAACTTCCGTCTCTCCCGCAAGCGGGAGAGGGGAGAACCTGCGCCGCCCCTTGCCTGGAATCCCCTTTTCGGCGCGTTGACTTCAGTCGCCCCGTAACGTAGATATTTGGCGACAGCGCATGCGATTTGTCTCCCCCCGGCTTCCCGCCGCCGGGCAGGTGGCCGGTTATGTGGCTGGCGCCGGCTGCGGACGGTCGTCTGGCCGGTGGGATCGGCCGCACGGGTCACTACAACCGGCACCGACAAGAGAATCCGAACAGCGGGGCAGGTAGGCCAGGGTAAGAGCATGAAACAACGTGGCAGACTCCTGCTGGTTGATGACGACCGGCACCTGCTGGGCTCAATGGCCGAGTGGCTCCGCGAGCAAGGCTACCCGACCGACACCGCCGCCAGCCTTGCCGAGGCCCTCGCGGCGCTGGACCGTAAGACCTACGACCTGGCGCTGGTCGACGTGCGGCTGGGTGACGGCGACGGGTTCGACGTGCTGGCCCACTGCCGCCAGCACCATCCGGCCACCAGCGTGATCATGATCACCGGCTACGGCACCGTCGAATCGGCCGTGGAGGCCATCCGCACGGGGGCCTTCGACTTCCTCACCAAGCCGCTGATCGACGACGAGCTGGAGATGGCCATCGAGCGGGCGCTCAACCAGCGCGAGGTGCTGGAAGAGAACAAGACCTTGAAGGCCCAGCTCGACATGCGCTTCGGCATGGAGAACATCGTCGGTCACGACCACCGGATGCTGAAGATCTTCGACATGATCGACAGCGTGGCCGACACCCGGGCGACCGTGCTCATCACCGGCGAAAGTGGCACCGGCAAGTCGCTGGTGGCCCGGGCCATCCACCGCCGCAGCGCCCGGCGCGACAAGCCCTTCGTGGAGGTCGCCTGCGGGGCCCTGCCCGAAACGCTGCTGGAGAGCGAGCTGTTCGGGCACGTCGCCGGGGCCTTCACCGGGGCCACCGGCAACAAGCTGGGCAAGTTCATGCAGGCCGACGGCGGAACCGTCTTCCTCGACGAGATCAGCACCGCCAGCCCCGGCATGCAGGTCAAGCTCCTGCGGGTGCTCCAGGACCTGGAGTTCGAGCAGGTCGGCGGCACCAAGACGTTTACCATCGATACCCGCGTGATCCTGGCCACCAACGACGACCTGGCCCAGGCGGTGGCCGACGGCCGCTTCCGCCAGGACCTCTTCTATCGGATCAACGTAATCAACATCGAGCTGCCCACCCTGCGGGACCGAATCTCCGACATCCCCCTGCTGGCCGAACACTTCCTCGCCGAGGTCCGCCAGGACTCCGGCAAGCAGGTCCACGGCTTTGCCGACCAGGCCATCGCTGCCCTCCAGCGTTATCCCTGGCCGGGCAACGTCCGCGAGTTGCAGAACGTGATCGAGCGGGCGGTGCTCTTGGGCAAGAGCGACCTGATCGGCATCGACGACATGCCTCGCGAGTTGGCCGCCGCCGGCCCCGTCCCCCTCGAACCGATCGGCACCCGCACGCTCAAGCAGGCCCTGGAAGCCCCCGAGAGGCAGATCATCCGCGAGGTGCTCGACGCGAACAACTGGAACCGCCACGCCACGGCCGAGACCCTGGGCATCAACCGCACCACGCTCTACAAGAAAATGAAACGCCTGGGGCTGGAAGAGCCGCATCCGGCCATGGCCAGGTGAGACTGAAGAGTAATCGCACCCGCGCCGGTGCCTTCTATCGCCTGTAGCGATTGCCGAAACCTTTTGCGTTGCGCAAGCCGTCGGCAAACTGAGTCTTCTGCTGAACACACCGCACCTTCGTGACCGGCAAGAATTGCCGCGGTCGTGGCCGATATTTCACCGCCGCCGGTGAAACGCCCGAAGGAAGAGTAGAGGTAGGGTGCGCGAAACGCGCCGAGCGGTCCGGCAAGATCGAATAGACTGTTTGGCAATGGGCGGCACGTGGGCGCGTGCCCCGGACCGCCCGCGGGACGTTGTCCCCCGGCTATTATTGACCCCTGCGTTGCCAATGATCGCTTGGGTGCCAGGGGCGGCTTGTCCGCCCCTGCGATTCCCGCGCAGCGGCAGGCAAGCTGCCGCTGGCAGCCGTCCATTAGCTATGCAGGACTCAATAGAAAGCCGAGATGCGCACCCTGCCGCTCCCGGACCCTGTATTGGTCTCCCCGGACAGGTCAAGGCATTGTGAGGCGCCTCCTTGCGACGGCGGTTGTGCTTTGCGCGGTGTCGGCTGCGCTGGGGAGGACCGCGCCGGCCAGGGGCGAAACGCCGCGGGGTCCGCATCCGGCTGTCGTGCGGGTGATTGTCGCCGAGCGCGGAGCCGTCTCCTACGGCTCGGGGACCCTGGTCGGGACCGACCAGACGCTGGGGCTGGTGGTCACCAACTGGCACGTGATCCGCGACGCCGCCGGGCCGATCACCGTCGCCTTTCCCGACGGGTTCCGCTCCACTGCCAACGTGCTTGCCGCTGATCGCCACTGGGACCTGGCCGCACTGGCCATCCGGAGGCCCAACGTGGGGCCGATCTCGCTGGCTGGCGAAGCCCCGCGGCGGGGCGAGTTGTTGACGATCGCCGGCTACGGCTCGGGGTGGTACAAGGCCTCGACGGGGCGGTGCACCCAATACGTCTCCCCCGGCTACGGGCTGCCCTTCGAGATGGTCGAACTCGACGCGGCCGCCCGGCAGGGCGACTCCGGCGGGCCGATCCTCAACCGACGCGGCGAGCTGGCCGGGGTGCTCTTCGGTGCCGGTTTCGGGCGGACCGCGGGCAGCCACTGCGGCCGGGTCCGCCGGTTTCTGGACACGGTGGCCGACGATTTCCAGGAGTTGTCCTCCCAATCCACCATGATCGCCCAGCGGCCGCCTCGGGTGGGTGCGACTGCCGGCTTGCCCAGTACTGCCGACAGCACGGTTGGACTAGCCAACCGTGGCACCCCCCGGCCGGATCCCGCCCCGATTGCCGCGATTACCGGTGGGCCCTACCGGCTGCCGTCGAGCGCGGCCGGCCGGCAACCGCCCGCCCGACGCGATCTGGCCGAACTACCGGTTCCCAGACCGTACGACGCGCCCGTTCAAACTCCGGCTAACTCAGCAAGGACGAGGTCGGGCGACGTGCCCGTGGCCGATGTCTCCGCCGCCGGCGGGCCGACGCCCGAGCCCCAGCCGGCCGGCCCCACTCGGGTCGAGCAGATCAAGACGCTCCTGGCGGGGATCGGCATCCTGGCGATCCTGTTTCACGGGATGCGGATGCTGGGCGGGGCGGCCGGTTCGTAGCGGCCCGTCCCTTGCGTCGCTGCCAATAGCCGGCGGCCGGCAGCCGCCGGGGAGCCCCCCAACGCCGAGCGTCAGTGCGGGTTCTCCTCCAAGATCTTGCTTAGCAGCGGCACCAACGGCGGCAAGTCGTTTTGGATGGTATGCCAGACCACGCGCAGGTCGACCCCGGGGTAGTCGTGTACGAGAACGTTGCGCATATCCTGCATTAACCTCCAGGGCAGTTCAGGATGGGCTGCGGTCACCTCGGGAGGCACATTCCTCGCGGCTTCGCCGATGATGGTGAAATTGCGCAGCACCGCATCCACGACAAGGCTATTTGAGCAGAAGGCCGTGGAGTCCATTTCTCGGGTGTAGGTTCCGATCTTCTCGATGGACTCGAGAATATGCCTGACGCGGATTCTGCACTTGTTACCCTGCACGGATCGCCTCCCGCAGAATGCCCTGCTTCAGTTCCCCGGGGAGTGCGTCCGGCATGACCAGGTCCACGTTTTCGGTGCCCAGGATGTCCTCCAAATAGTGTTGTACCCGAAAGAAATGGAACAATCCCACGGGCCGGTCGAACTCGACCAGAAGGTCCACGTCGCTTTCGTCTGTGGCTTCGTCCCGAGCCACTGAGCCAAACAGGGACAACCGACTGACCCCGAACTGGCTGAGCACGGCTCGATTTGCTGCCAGGACGTTCAACACTTCGTCACGGTTCATGTCACACCCCTCTGTAGCATTTTACGCGACCTGCTTTCTCGGCATAGGGGCCCTTTCCGCTCTGCCCAGGGAGGCCAAAGCCCAACCCGTGCCGACTCGGCCTGAACCTTCGCCCGAGGCCCCTTGCCGGATCCTTACGCGGGGGGTATGATTCCGGTTTTGCCTTCTTCTGGAGCGTCTCATGCGTCACGTGCTTTCGGCCCTGGTGCAGAACGTGCCGGGTGTGCTCTCGAACATCTCGGGGATGTTGGCCTCACGGGGCTACAACATCGACAGCCTCGCAGTGGGGGAGACCGAGGACCCCCATCTGTCGCGGATGACCTTCGTCGTGGTCGGCGACGACACGGTGCTGGAGCAGGTCCGCAAGCAGTTGGAAAAGATCGTCACCGTGGTGCGGGTGGACGACATCAGCTCGCAAGACCACGTGGAACGGGACCTGATGCTGCTGAAGGTGGCCACGCCGGCCGGCCGCCGCAGCGAGATCCGCGAGCTGATCGAGATCTTCCGCGGCCGGATCGTCGACGTGGCCCCGGAAATGGTAATGATCGAACTCTCCGGCCAGGAGCAAAAACTCGTGGCCTTCATCGAGATGTTGCGGCCTTTCGGCATTATCGAACTGGTCCGCACCGGACGCATCGCCATGGTTCGCGGAAGCCGTGGTGGGGAATGACGAACCACGAAAACGCCGCTCGGGGCTTACACCCCAACCCAAACCCGCTGTGGCCGGTCTCCTGACCGAGCCACGACCGTTCGGCGGGGTCGGGAAACCCGCGCCGAACGGGGGAAACGCCGCTTGCGGCTTAGCTTGATTGATCCCTTGCCCCCAAGGAGCACGCAGAATGCCCGCCAAGATCTATTACGACAAAGACGCCGACCTGGCGCTATTGAAAGACAAGACGATCGCCATCCTGGGCTACGGTTCCCAGGGTCACGCCCACGCGCAGAACCTCCGCGACAGCGGCCTGAGCGTGGTGGTGGCCGAGTTGCCGGGCACGCCGAACTATGATCAGGCCCTGGGGGACGGCTTCAAGCCCCTCTCGACCGAAGAGGCGGCCCGGAAAGGCGACGTGGTCACCATTCTTCTGCCCGACGAGCTCCAGGCCGACGTGTTCCGCGCCCAGATCCGGGATCACCTTTCGGCGGGCGACGTGCTGGTGTGCTCGCACGGGTTCAACGTCCATTTCGGCCAATTCCAGGTGCCCGAAGGGGTCTCCACCGTCCTGGTGGCTCCCAAGGGCCCGGGCCACCTGTTGCGGGCGGAGTACGTTCGCGGGGCGGGCGTACCGTGCTTGATCGCCTTGGGCGAAGGGGCCGGCCCGGACGCCCTCGAACTGGGCCTGGCCTATGCCAAGGGGATCGGCGGCACGCGGGCGGGCGTGATCGAGACCACCTTTGCCGAGGAAACCGAGACCGACCTGTTCGGCGAGCAGGTCGTGCTCTGCGGCGGCGTCAGCGCGCTGGTCAAGGCCGGCTACGAAATCCTGGTTGAGGCCGGCTACCAGCCCGAAATGGCCTATTTCGAGTGTATGCACGAACTGAAGCTGATCGTCGATTTGATGTATCAGGGCGGGCTGAACTACATGCGATACAGCATCTCGAACACGGCCGAATACGGCGACTACACCCGCGGCCCGAGGATCATCACCCAGCAGACCAAGGCCGAGATGAGGCGGATCCTCCGCGAGATCCAGGACGGGCGGTTCGCCCGCGAGTGGATCCTGGAGAACAAGGCCAATGCCCCGTCGTTTAAGGCCTTGCGCCGCCAGGAACGTGCCCACCAAGTCGAGCAGATCGGCCGCGGACTGCGGCGGTTGATGTCCTGGATCGACGCCAAGGAGGTCTAGCCCGATAGAGGGATAGGGCCAGAGCCCCGGGGAAGTCCCAAACCGGGCTTGTCAAACGCCGACCAGTCGCCAAAATAGAGGATATCTGTTGGGTAGACATGCCCGGCCGCATGTCCGGGGAGGGGCCTCGGCAGCGACGGCCGGATTGATAAGCGGATGCAATCCGATGTCCCCCACAAGAACGCAGATACGGGAGCTGTTCGACGAGCTGAAGCCGGGCGATCGCATCGAGGTGGAGCACACCGTGACGGTGGGCCAAAAGAGCTGGGCTGCGAAGACCACCGGGTGCGTGGTCCGCACCGAGCGTCGCCGGCACGGGCTGCATTTCGACCGCGGTCACGACGACAAGGTCTTCAGCGACGTGATCCTGCTGGAGCTGCCCGACGGCGAGCTAACCACCGTGACGCTCGACGAGTTCACGGTCGTGCGTCGGGCGTAGCGCCGGCTCGTCGGTCAAAGAGTTGGAGTTGGCTGTCAGCTATCGGCTTTCAGCTCTCAGCAGCCAAGTCCCAAGACGCTTTCTCGTCGCTGATAACTGACCGCTCTACGTCTCCACGCTGAGCTTTTCGTAATGACCGACTCCAACCTTCCCCCCTCGACCCTGCCGCTGTTTTCGGCCCATCCTCGCACCTTCCGAGCCAATCGGTACGTCTATCCTGTGCTTAGCCGGCGCTCGGGCGGCATTTCCATCGGCGTGAACCTCAACTTGGACAAGATCTGCAACTTCCACTGCATTTATTGCCAGGTCGATCGGGCCACGGCCGCCGAGAAGGAGTTCCTGGAGATCGACCGGCTCGCGGCCGAGTTGGACGCCACCATCGAGCTGGTCACGTCGGGCCGCATCTACGACGACGCCAAGTTCGCCCAAACACCGGGCCCCCTGCGGCGGCTCAACGACATCGCCTTCAGCGGCGACGCCGAGC
>CAZUAM010000145.1:0-12606 GCA_964618095.1 uncultured Planctomycetaceae bacterium
ATCCGGACCTTGCGTCCGCTCCTCTCTGACAGGATCCGACAGAACTTATACATGTTGACGCAGGAGACATTGTGGACGGGGAGCTTAGGGTTTTTCAGCCTGCTGGGATTGTTGCCCATGACCGCTTGATAGATCTCCTGGGTCACGGGACATTCGGACATGTAATAGGGTCTGCTCAGCGTCACCATATGCGGAGGGTCTTCCTGCCAATGCGGGCACTGGTAATACGGTTCACCCATGAGGAAGTTTCCGGCTGGCACCCAAATACACTTCAGCGATAGATGGTCGTTGATCTTCACAAGCAGCGGCTCCTTCTCGGGCATGACGAATGGCTTGTCGGGCGCCAGCATCTTGGCAGGGAAAGCGAACTTCGCTTCTTCGTACTTGTCGACCGTAATGCATTTCTTTCCATCCTTTTGCTCAACCACGCCCGTCAAGGCTCTCACGCCCCGCACGGTCCACCTCGCTTCCTTGTATATCTTCTCTACAAGTGGCCCGTCGATGTCATATCTCAGCCGCGCCATGAACTGATCCTGCAACTTCTGGGCCGCGTCGGCATCCAGACCTTCGTCCGGATAGCACTCGGCCATGAGTTTCTCGAACTCTCCCTTGATCTCGGGCGTGCCGTCATAGGCAATCACAAAAAGACTCTTATCCTTCTCCCCCGTATGGATATTGCTCAGGACATTGCCCGTAATCGTGGTTTGCGTGCGCCGCAGCGATTGCTGTTCGGTCGCCGCCTGGCCATATCCGGAAGAGGCAGCCAACGTCAGTAGACTTGCCACAACCGCCGTACCGCACGTTCTCGCCATCATTACCAAGCATTCCTGTCGCTGTCTTCGCGCCGGTCGGACCAACCCCGGCTGTGTTCTATGGATTCGTATGCGCGTCGAGCATGGGGATTTGCAGAAGGCCTTTCGCTAGTTCGCTGTGCAACGAATCGTCCGTCATGGCTCAGCTCTCCCCGAAAGAATGGGCATCCGTCCTCCGCAGCCCGGCTGAACAAGTCCAACGCGGGCGCCAATGGCATGAAGAGTGGTATAGCTGCAGACGGCCGAAAATGCAAGTCCCGGGCCGGCCAACGCCTGGGGATCACCGGTCGGAAGATCCCGGCCGATGGTTGTCTGCAGCCGAACGTTCGGCCAGAATAGGGGGCCGCCGTAACTGCTGCCCTGGGTACAAGAGCTTCCATCACTCTATCCCCGGAGGAACTTGACATGGCGCGACCGATAACACTGTGTACCGGCCAATGGGCCGATCTGCCTTTGGAAGAGCTGGCAAGCAAGTGCAGGCAGTTCGGCTACGACGGGCTGGAGCTGGCCTGTTGGGGCGATCACTTCGAGGTGGACAAGGCATTGGCCGACGATGAATACTGTCGGCGTAAACGCGAGCTCCTCGGGCGGTACGACATGCAGGTGTTTTCGGTCAGCAATCACCTGGTCGGCCAGGCCGTGTTGGACAACATCGACGCCCGGCACAAAGCGGTTCCGCCCCCGGAGGTCTGGGGAGACGGCGATCCCGCCGGTGTCAATACCCCAGCGGCCGAGAGGCTCAAAGACACCGCCCGGGCGGCAAGAAGACTGGGCATCGACGTGGTCAACTGCTTCACGGGCTCGGGCATCTGGCACCTCTTGTACTCGTTTCCGCCGGTTACGCCGGCCATGATCGACGAGGGTTTTCGGCTCCTGGCCGAGCGTTTCCACCCGATCCTCGACGTCTTCGAGGAATGTGGCGTGAACTTTGCCCTGGAGGTCCACCCGACCGAGATCGCGTTCGATTTGGTCGCCGCCGGGCGGGCGTTGGAGACGTTGGATTATCGAGAGGCGTTCGGCTTCAACTTCGACCCCAGCCACCTGATCTGGCAGGGTATGGACCCGGCCGAGTTCATCCGCACGTTTCCCGACCGGATCTACCACGTCCACATGAAAGACGCGATCGTCAAGCTCAACGGCAAGACGGGCATTCTGGGCAGCCATTTGAACTTCGGCGATCCACGTCGCGGCTGGGATTTCCGCTCGTTGGGCCGCGGCGGCGTGAACTTCGAGGAGATCATTCGCGCCCTGAACGACGTCGGCTACACGGGCCCGCTCTCGGTCGAATGGGAAGATAGCGGCATGGACCGCGAGCACGGCGCACGCGAGGCACTCCAGTACGTTCGCAAGCTCGACTTCGAGCCCAGCCGATTGGCATTCGACGCCGCTTTTGACACACAGCAGTAGTACGGGTCCAACGGCTTCCCGCCCGGCGTGCTCTTGACCCTGAGAGAGAAACCGCAATGATCCAAAGACGTCTGTTATGCGTTTGCTTGCTCGGTTGTTTCTCCTGCCTGCAAGCGGGGGCCCAAGACCGTGGCAAGAAACCCACGGTCTGGATGGCGCCGCCATCCTACGGCAATGGCAAGTGCTTTCGCGAGCTGTTTGAGAAGCCGGACGCCTGGCGACAGACGCGGGCGGAAATCGACGTGCTAATGTACGCCGACCACTGGTTGCACAAGCAGTTTACCGACGACGAGTTACGTGCCTGGTTTTCCCAGCTGCGGCATTGGCGGCTGGAGTTCGCGATGGAAGTGGGGGCTGTCAAGCCCTGGGGCATGACGGGCGAGAAGACCTTCCACGTGCAGCGTCCCATGTGGGACCGCTTTCGCGGCCTTGGCGGCGAGATCTGTGCGATCGCGATGGACGAGCCGCTGCTGTGCTGCCGGAAGCACATCAGGAAATCGGACGATTACGCGGTGCAGGAGACGGCCAACTTCATCTCACTCGTTCGTAAGCACTATCCGGAGATGCTGATCGGCGACATCGAGACCTACCCGTCGATTCCTTTGGAAGATCATTTCCGCTGGCTCGATGCGTTGGAGACGCGTTTGGCCGAGCATCAGGTTCGCGGCCTGGACTTCTACCGCCTGGACGTAAACTGGGCGGAGTTTGTTGTCCTCAACCGCGGTAGTTGGCCTGAAGTAAAGAAGCTCGAACAGCATTGCCGCCGGCGTGGGCTGCCCTTCAGCATGATCTACTGGGCCTCCGGCTATCCCACGCTGGCCAGACGGGGATTAGCGGATGATGCCACCTGGTACGTCTCGGTTATGCAGCAGGGTTACGACTACGCCCTGGTACAAGGCACGCCGGATCAGTACGTTATCGAGAGTTGGGTGGAGGGGCCGTCACGGAGCACGCCGGAGACGGAGCAGTTCACGTTCACCCGCTCGGTGCTCGACTTTTCTCGCCGGTTTGTCAAGCGGAGTCAACCGTGACACGCTTGCATCACTTGAGGTCATTAACAATCTGCCGCTCACTCAGGGCCTTGCCGCAGGCGGCTCGGTGCCGAAGGCAAAACAGGGGTGGCTTGCGCGGCGAGCAGTGATGTTCTTAGCGTGGGCCCTCAGGAAATCGTACACCTGCCTGGCCGGCGGATAACCGGTGCGGACGCCGATCGCGGACGTACCCAGGGCCAAGTCGCAATAGCTGCCGGGATTGTCATAGTGGGCGATGTCCCCAGCGTTGTCCTTCGAGTTGCGATGGAACAAGGCCTTCCAGGTGGTCGCCTTGAAGCTGCTCTTGCTGTCCTCGAGAACCCACCAGTAGCCGCAGCCGTAGTGCGGATCGAAATCCGGGGCATGGGTGAAGCGCCCCATGGAGAATTCAAGCAGCAGGGACCGCAGCGTTTCGGCGTCCTGGAAGCCCGCACCCGCGGCGCAGTCCACCGCCATGATCATGTAGTCGTGCTGCCAGGGGGCATATACCCACTTGCCGTCACTGTGATTGCCGACCGGAAGCACACCCAGGGGATGAGCTTCGGAACCGCTAATTGCCGCGACGTGGCTGCGGAGTGTATATTCCACGCGTTTGGAAAAGCTCTCCTTCTCCGGGTCGTCGTCCGGGGCAATACCTGCCGTCAGGGCGACCGCGCGCAGTCCCCAGGCGCAGCCGCGAAGCTGCCCGCTGTAGATCGTGCCTTTGGAATAGCCCGGGTTGGCACTGAGCACCACGTAGCCGGCCCAGAAGTAGCTTTCCTCCAAGAAGAAGTAATCACCCGTGACAACGTACGACAGGTAAGAGAAGCCCGGCAAATGGGCCGTCTCCGGGCTGAAGACCGACTTGACCGTTTCCTTGACGCGCGGCGGCGCCGCCTCGAGGCGGAACTTCTCCGTGCCCCACCGGCCACCGCGGCTATCGGCGAACCAGAGCTTCGGCCGGGTCTCATAGGAGATCACCCGGCCCGTGGCCCGCTCGCGGCCGTGGATCGGCACTCCGGCGGCCAATTCGTCGGTGGTCATCATGATCTCTTTCTGCCGCGGGTCCATGGTGTACACGTAGTATGCGTCCCAAGCGGGCAGCGGCCCGATGTCCGGCCGGCCGCCGCCTGCACCGAAGTACGGCATGATGATCCCGCTGTCGAAGAGGCCCTTCTTCACGCGCGGGTCCTGCCAGCGCTTCCACTGCTGGTCGATCATCTGCGGCGGGACTTTCAAGGAAAGATCATACTGCGGAATCACGCAAGCGTGGGTCATCGTCCGGGCGTCGTGGCGAACCACCACTTCCACCGGCGCCTTGCCGATCCAAAACACTTTGCGGAAACGCGTCAGGTCCGGCTGGCGGACGTTCTGTTGCTCGAACACCACCTCAGGCTTGGCCTTGCCCCGGCTGAACGTCACGTCGTAGATAAGCCCGCCGTCGCTGCCTCCGTCGGAGCATTTTTCCACCACGGCGGAGACGCGCGTGGCGCCGGTTTGCGGATAGTGACGGACCTGGAACTGCACGCACAGGTCCGGGTCGGCCTGACCGACCTCGTCCACCGGTGGGCCCGACAGCAGCCACTCGATCACCACGGGCCCGCTGAGCCATCTTGCCGCCTTCTCGCCGGCCGACTGGAGCATCTTCCGCGCGCTGGCGGCCACCGGCTTGCCGCCGCCTTCCGCAAACGAAAAACTCACCGTGGCCTCGAAGTCTCCGTCCAGCAGGCTCTTGGCGGCCTCCTCGATCCACGCCGGTGTTCTTTCCGCCGGCTCTGCGACGAAGAACTCCAACACTGCGACCCCCTCCAACTTCGGCACTAGCAAAGATACCACGCCGTGCTTGACCGAGCCGTCCGGGTAGTGCCGCTTGGCGTCAAGCTGCACGGGGATTTCCGCACCAGCCAGTCGGGCCGTGATTGTTTTTTCGCGGGCAAGCTCTTCCGGGCGGAACACCACGCCGAACGTCACGGGCGTGACCTCGGCCACCGTCTTGCCTTCCGGCGGCGCCAATTGCAGGACGCCGCCAACCGTTTGACCGCGCACGGACGCACTGGTGGAACTGCCCGTGGCAAGAGCGAGCACGGCAAACGCGATCACAAAACGATTCACTATTCTCAACATGGTCTTTTCCCCGTAATTAGGTGGCTTGTTGCGGCGGACAGGAGAACACTGATCAACAACAGGCGTGCATACTTCGCGGAAAGCTCGCTGGTGGAAGGCTGGAGGACCGGTAGCGAGGTCTTTCTCACCATGCGTCGCTTCGTATAATGGAGAGTTGGCCATCGTCGGCCCGTGACTGGTCAGTTTACCAGCCGCCGAACCGTTGCGGTAGGGATACTGCCACCGTGAGGTATTGCGAGCCAATGAGGACAAATGCGACAATTGCATCTGTTCCGAAGGAGTAAACGTCATGCGTACTTGGATTACCGGCGGCGTGTGTTGGCTTGTCTTCGGATGCCTGCCGGCGCATGCGCCGGGGCAGCAGGGACCCAACCTCGTCGAAGACCCGTCGTTTGAGATCCCGAAGGACCGCGACCAGTTCGGACTCGTGTTTGCCAAGTGGGGCGGCTGGAAGTACGAGGGCGACTGCAGCTTCGCCGTCGGCCAGGTGGCCCGCACCGGTAAGTATTCGTGCCTGCTGGTCGGCGGCGCGGGAGCCAAGATTCGCACGGTCCAACTGCGGGACCTGGAACCCGGCCGCTACCGGATCACGGCCTACCTCCGCGGCCTGGACATCGGCACCGGCATCTGGAACGCGACGACCGAGCTGATGTTCGACGGCAAGTACATGCAGCTGAACAAGAACGGCACATTCGGCTGGACGAAGCTGACGTACGTCGCGGAAGTGAAGGAGAAGAAGCAAGCCGGTCCTTCGTTCGGCATGTTTGCCCCCGGCTACTTGTGGATCGACGACGTGTCGCTGGTCAAGGTGGGCAACGACGTGCCGCTGACGGCCGAGCCCGTCCTGGAAGCGGAAGAAGCGCCCATCGCCCCGCCCGCTGAGCTGTCCGGGGAGGCCGTCCGCTGCCCGGAGTGTGCTTACCGCAACATGCCTGCCTGGAAGAAGTGTTACGCCTGCGGCTTGGCGTTGGAGGTCAAGAAGACGGTGTTCAGCGGTCCGCCGGTGAAGCTGATCACGTCGCTGGAGGACAAGAATCCGTTCAGCGGCGGCGAGGTGGTCGAGAAACACGCCTCGGACGGAACGAAGGCCCTGCGCATCGACAAATCGTACGTGGTGATGGACGGACCGCAGGACTGGTCGGGCTACGACTACCTGAAGGCCGATCTGCACGTCGAGACGGGCGATCCGCTGGAGTTGTATCTCGAGGTTAGGGACACCGCCACGCGCGACTATTGGACGCGGGTCAACTACCTGACCGTTGTGCCGCCGGGGCAAAGCACGTTGATCATTCCGGTCAAACAGCTTTACGTAGGCGAGAAGTCGCGGCCCGGGCGGATGCTGATGCTCGGCAGCATCACGCGGCTGGTGTTCAGCATTGGCGATGAGCCGAAGGCACCACTGTTCCTGGACAACGTGCGGCTGGAGCGCGACGCTTCCACGCTGGGAGTCACGTTCGACGGGCTACTGGCCTTCGATTTTGGCCCCGCCAGCAGCCCGGTGATGGACGGCTTCGTGCAAGTCACGCCCGGCACGATCTACAGCCAGGGCCGCGGCTACGGGCTGAAGGACGCCCAAGTCTGGCGGGTATTCGATGCCTTGCAGCCGGACCCGTTGTATCGGGACTTCATCTGCATCGAGCGCGGCGGGCTGGCCGTGGACGTGCCCGACGGCCGTTACCGGGTGCTGGTGAACATCGACAGCCCGTCCGGGTTCTGGGGCGAGTACCAGGTGTATCGCCAGCGGGCGATCCTGGCCGAAGGCCGGCCCGTGGTGACGGACAAAATGGGCTTCGAGCAGTTCCAAAGAAGGTACTTTCGCTTCTGGAACGTCGAGGACTCGCCGGCGGACAGCACGTTCGACAAGTACCAGAAGGCGTATTTCCAGGAGAAGACGTTCGACGTCGAGGTGACCGACGGACAGTTGAACGTTGAGTTCCAGGGCGAGAATTGGGGCTGCTGCGTTTCGGCAGTCGTGCTGTTCCCGGTCGCCAAGGCGGCGGAAGGCGAGGCGTTTTTGAAGTACATGGAACAAAAGCGCCGGTTCTACTTCGACAATTACTTCAAGCGTGTCCTGCACCGCCCCACGGGAGACAAGCTTCAACCGACCGCGGAAGACGAGCGCCGCGGCTACGTCGTGTTCGGGCGCGACTACATGCAGGACGTTTACTACAACGACACGCCGCGCACGGCGGAAATCGGTGCTCCGCTCAGCGGCGAGGCGTTTGTCGGCGAGCAGGAGCCGTTGACGATGAGTGTGGTCCCGCTGCGTGACCTTGGCCTGGTAACCGTGACGGCAGGCGATCTGCGGGGCCCAGCCTGTGTGATCCCGGCCGGTGCCATCGACGCGGGCTTCGTGTCGTACCGCATCAGCCGGGTCACGATGGAAGGCTCGGTGTACACGATCAGCCCGCGGCTGATCATGCCGACGGGCACGGTCGACATGCCCCAGGACGTCACGCGCCGGTTCTGGCTGACCGTCAAAACGCCCGGCGACGCCAAACCCGGTCTGTACAAGGGCACGCTGGGGATCAGGCCGCAGCAGGGCGGCGCGGCCGAGGTGCCCGTCGAGTTTCGGGTCCGCGCGGGCAGGCTGGATCCGGTTGACATTCCGACCGGCCCCTGGGGCTACTCGATCTCGACTCCCTGGTACGGCGACGATCCGGCGGCAGCGACCTGGAACCGGAACATGATGCAGCGCAGCCTCGGCAAGATGCGCGAGTACGGTTTCACCACCTGTAGTGGCATCCCGTCGATCGCCTACCGGGGTTTCCAGAACGGCAAACCGCTGCTGGACTTCGCGGCGGCCGACGCCCGCATGAAACTGGCCAAGGACTTCGGCTTCCTGGCGGTGGTCTCCTACGGCGGCGGCGTGTCCGGACTCAGTGCCTACTATCAAGACACCGCTGCAATGAATGCGGCCGGCTTCAAGGACTACTCCGAGTTTGTCAACGCCATATATACGGCGATCCAAGAGCACGCCGACCGGCAGGGCTGGATCCCGGTGTACTACAACCTGGGCGACGAGCCGATTGGCGATGACCTGACTCGCTCGGCCGAAAACGCCGAAGCGTACCACAAGGCGTTCCCCAAAGGCCCGCCGCTGTTCACCGCGGCCAGCAGTTTCAGCGGCGGCAACCGGGCCGACCCGCACTTTCGCCTGTCCAAGGCCCTGCACGTGGCCAATTGGAACGGCCACGACGAAGAGTCGGTCAATCTGCTGCACGAGGCGGGCGGCGACTGGGCATTCTACAACGGCGGCAACCGCTGGACCTTCGGCGACTACATGTACAAGGCGGCCGGGCAATTCCGCATGGAATTCCGCATTTCCTGGCACTGGAACGTCGTGGCGGGCGATCCGTACTACGCGCTCGATTGCCGGGAAGACGATTACGCCTGGTGCAACTCGTCGCCCGACGGGCAGTTGATCCCGTCGATCCACTTCGAGCAGCTCCGCGAAGGCCTGGACGACTACCGGCGGCTGCTGACGGCGGCGCGGCTGGCCAACGAGCGTGCAGGTACGCCAGCCGCACGGGCCGCCGAGGAATTGATCGCTAAGCGCCTGGCCGCCTTCAAACTCGGCCAGCGCGACCATGATGCGCTATTCGGCCCCGACGACTGGGCCAAGTTCCGGGCCCGGATCGACGACGCCATCGAGGCCCTGCAGAGATAGACCGCGCCGGTCCCGTGGTTCCTTCTGATACAGCAGCACGGGGGCGCTCGGCCGCTGCGACGTGGTGATCGGGAGGCCCCTTTCGAGCAATTGTTGCCCCTGGACCTGGTATTTGCGGCCGGTATCCAGATCGGTGACCTGGTACTGAGCTTCCGGCTCCAGGCCGTAGAGCGGGAAGCGTGCGGCTTCATAAGGGCTGGCGGCGCGGCGAAACGCCTGCACCATGCCCGCGCCCAGATCGGGCCGGTCGAACTGCCAAGCCATCCAGACCGAATGGTCCAAGCTGTACGCGGTCAGGGGATAGTAGTCGCCCAGCATGTAGTCGCGGGCCCGACGCCACTGGTCGACCATACGATGGTAGGCGGTCCAGTCGAGTCCGGCCTTGTGCGGCTGCTCTCGGCCGATGCCCAGCCACGGGCACCAGTGACTGCGGACCACGTAATCGCTGGTGTCAGAGACGCCTGTGCCGAAGTACGGAATCCACTGCGCCATCCCGTAGGTGTGCCCTTGCGTCCCGACCGGCTCGAGACGGTAGTCGCTGCGCAACAACGGCACGGCGCGGCGGAGCGTCTCGATGTCGTTTCGCCGCCCGCCGCTGGCGCACGTGTCGATCACCATGCCGGGGTGCCGGCGCAGCAATTCGTCCCAATACGCCAGATAGCCTTCGACATGTCGAATTTCAGTGATCCCCTGCCGGTCCGGCGGATCGTGGCCGCGCCAGTAGCCCAGCGGGTCCATGTTGAAGTCCTGGCGATACAGGTCGATCCCTTGCTCGGTCAGCATGCGGTCGACATGATCCGTGAGCCACGTGCGGGCCTCGGCATTGCCGAGATTCAACAGGCCGCCTTGTTTGCCGCCCAGCACCCAGTCGGGATGGTTTTCAGCCAGCCACGTCCCGGCGTGGACCCGTTCCGGCTCGAACCACACGACCAGCTTCATGCCCTTGCCGTGGACGTAATCCGCCACTTCTTTCAGTCCCTTGGGATACCGGATGGGGTCCGGCTCCCAGGTGCCGACGCGCGGCCACCCCTGCGGCTCGCACGGATACCAGCCGGCGTCGATCCACCAGTAGTCCAGCTTCACACCGGCGCCGAAGTAGGCGTCGACGTACTTGATCTCCTCGGCGGCCGTGCTCCTCATGCCGGGATAGAAATCGCTGGTGCACATCATCAGCCCCGGCGGGAACGGCTTTGCTCCGGGGCGCGGCGAATTGTGGGCGAGCATCCAGCGGCGCCACACGTTATGCGATCGCAACAGGGTGCCATGCCAGAATTGCACCACCGCCAACGGCGTGCGGACTTCTTCCCCCGGCAGGAGTTTGAAGCGCGTGAGTTCCTGACCGCCGCGGACCCGCAGACCGGCCCCGTCGTCGCGGCTGAACTCCGCGGCCCACTGGCCCGGCCAGCCGAGCACCACGATGACGCCCCGGTCAGGCCAGGCCACGTTGAAGTACGGCATGTTGCTGTTGGTCGAGCGGCCGCCGGAGGTCGCAATCCGCTGCGTCGCTTTGGGCCGCAGCGGCGTGGCATGCGGTTGGTAGTCGTTCGGCCCCGCCGGACTTCCCGTGTTGTGGTGCAGCATGAACTCGCCGTGCTGCCCGCGGCGAAACCACGTGTCGATGGCCTGAACTTCGGTCAACAGCGGCGTGTCTGCCGGGCCCGTGTTCTTGAAGTGCACGGTCCACTCGACCGTGGGAAAATCGTGGTACTCGACGGCCACGCAACGGACCGTCAGCCCGGTCCGCGGATCGGCGTAGTTGACGGTGTGTTCGGTCCGCTGCGCATCGAGCTGCCGCTGGCTGCGCCGGACGGTCCACTCGGCGAGCAATTGCCCCGACGGGCGGCCGTCGTAGACAAACGAGAATGGCGGATCGGTCGTGGCGAACTCGTCTTGCTCAATGAAGGGTAGCTCTCCCAACCAAATGGCGGTGCCGTCGTCTAGGACCACCTGCGCCTCGGCCCAGTCGGCCTGGTCGCAGGATATCCCGTCGCCCGCATCGCCGACTTCCAAGGCGAACTCCCTCGCGCCGCCGAGTTCCACCTTGACCGCCGCGCCCGCCGCACCTTCGTGCAGCGTCTCCGAGCGGAACGCACGCTTGCCGCCGACGCTGACGGAGAACACCAGGCTGCCCCGGCCGCCCACCGTTTGCGGATTCGAGTCCACGCCCACGATCCCGGAAAACGTCTTGCCCGGCCCCGGCAAGCGTACGACGATGTGGCTCGCGGCGTGGCAGTACAGCCCGCGCCGATACTCCTTCTTCCCAATGGTCAACGGCCGGCCTTCACCGCGTGTGTTCTTGAGCACGGGATCGTGATTCGCCAGGACAAGCAAGCCTGGTACGATTCCCTTCGCCTCGGCCGTTCCCGCGAACTTCGCCGCGATCCATCGCCGCGCCCGGGCCAGCTCCTCGGACGTGACCTCGACCGCGGACGCACTGCCCGCAGCCGTCACCGCGAGCAGTGCCAAAGCGACCCCGGCGGTCAACATGCGTTTCTGGGGCGTTTCCATGGCTCTCCTCTTCGGCTCGGGATACTCGGCGGACAGCGGCCAGCCTCAGTATGCGACAGGTGTTCGCTGGTGTCAATCAGAGTGGTATCCGGGATCTATTTCCGCTGCCCGTCGTCGTGTATACTGGTCCCGTCGACACGTTAAACCTGAAGGATGAAAGGTCTCTGCTATGAGCGGTTCCCTTTCGACGCTGGTCGTATGGCTTGGCATTGCAGGCTCGACATTCTCTGCGGGCACAATAGAGACGGCCGCCGGCTGGCAGAAGTTACAGACAAACCCTGTCCTGGGCGGGGACCTGGGCACTTGCTTCGACGTCTCGGTGTTGAGAGAAGACGACAAGTTCCGCATGTGGTTCTCGTGGCGTCCCAAGGCCAGCGTGGCGCTGGTGGAAAGTCGTGACGGCGTGCACTGGGGCGAGCCGGTCATCGTCCTGTCGCCAAACCAGAAGACGGATTGGGAGGAGCGGATCAACCGGCCGGTCGTGCACCAACGCGACGGCCTCTACCACATGTGGTACACCGCCCAGACACGCGACCGCTCCTGGATCGGTTACGCCACCAGCCGCGACGGCACAAGCTGGACCCGCATGAGCCCGCGGCCCGTTCTCTCGGCCGAGCCGGGATGGGAAAAGGCAATTGCCGTGATGTGCCCCCACGTCCTGTGGGACGACCGGGAGCAGCTTTACCGCTTGTGGTATTCGGGCGGCGAACAGTACGAACCCAACGCGATCGGCTATGCCACGAGCCCCGATGGCGTGCAGTGGACCAGGCACCCGGGCAACCCCGTCTTCCGTCCCGACCAGGGCAGCACCTGGGAAAGACACAAAGTCACCGCCTGCCAGGTGGTTCGCGAAGGCCAATGGTACGTGATGTTCTACATCGGCTTCGCTGACGAACACACGGCCCAGATCGGCATCGCGCGGTCTCGCGACGGAACAACCGGTTGGCAACGGCATCCGGACAACCCCATCATCCGCGCGCGGGTGAACCGGGACGCCTGGGACTACGACGCCTGCTACAAACCGTACGCGATCTTCCATGAGGGACGATGGATGCTCTGGTACAACGGGCGGAAG
>CAZUAM010000146.1:0-1585 GCA_964618095.1 uncultured Planctomycetaceae bacterium
AAACGCGCAACAATACAACCTGCACCGACTTAGAGTTTTTCCTCAGCCCACCCCCGGCCCCTCTCCCCGCAAGCGGGGCGAGGGGAGGACGTTGTTGGATAGGCGGTTCGGGCGAGGGGGTGGAAGGGGATCGGCAGGCAGCGGCGGGGTCTCGGACCTGAGCTGGAATGATCGGCTGAGGCACGACCTACGCGACGGTTTGCCTTACGGCGTGGCAGGTCGTGCTTGTAGCGGTCTGCCGCCCGTTTCGCGCCACCACTGCGTCACCCGCCGCTTCAGCTCGGCCAGTCGTTGCTTCTGGGCCGGGTCGTTGGCCAGGTTGTTTTGCTCGTAGGGGTCGTTTTCCAGGTTGTAGAGGTTCTGGTCGCCCGCCTTGCGCGCGGGGTAGTCGGTCTCGATCGACTGGATGCGGAAGTAGCTGCCGTTGCGCTGGGGTACGACGTCCTGGACGAAGTAGATGTATTTCCACTTTTTGGTGCGGACGTACATGGCGTAGACGTCGCGCTCGGGGCGCTCCGCGCCCTTGGTGGCGAAGGCCGGATAGATTGCGCCGAACAGGGCTTCGCGGGGCTCGAAGGGGCGGCCTTCGATCCGCCCACGGAGACTGCGGCCGGCGGCGGTTTTCGGAATCCCGACGCCCGCGTAGTCGAGGATGGTCGGATAGACGTCCAGGGTGCTGACCAGGTCGTCGAACCGGCGGCCGGCCGGAAGCGTGCCCGGCAGCGAGAAGAAGATCGGCGTGCGGACTCCCTTCTCGAACGGCGAGCCCTTGGATACCAGCCCGTTGCACCAGCCGTTGTCGATCACGAAGACGAACATCGTGTTGTTGTGCTGTCCGGCGTTTTTGAGCTTGTCGAGGAGTTGGCGGACGCCGTCGTCGAGCCATGCCTCCATGGCGTAGCTCAGGAGCTCCCTTTGTCTGAATCCGCCGCGTCGGCGTGCCGCGCCCGGCCTTTTGCGCTTCGCCGACGACTTGCCTTTGGCTCGGGAGGGTCGGGACGCTTCCGCAGGCAGGGCGTCGGCCGGCGGCTTGCGACTGCTGATATAGCCGGGGACGGGCATCTTGGCGGGGTCGTACAGGTCGCGGTATTTCTGGGGCGGGTTGTGCGGGGTGTGGGGAATCAGCGGGGCCCACCAGATGAACATCGGCCGCTTGCCCGCTACCTCGTCGATGAACGCGAACAGATCGTCCTGGCCCTTGCGGACAAACGTCCTGGCGGTTTTTCCGGCGCCGTGGGTGAACCCCATCGCCCGCGGATCCCCCTCCCAGTACTTGCCTTCGACGTAGGTGGCATAGCCGGCCTTGTTGAGCAGGTTGGGGAGCGAGTTGTGCGGATTGAGCTTCTCTGTGCCGAAGTTGTAGTAGATGCCCGTCTGGTGCGGCCACCGCCCGGAGAGGAAACTTGCCAGCGTGGGATGGCACCGCGACATGGGCAGGTGGCCCGTGGTAAAGACCGTGCCGGCTTCGGCCAACCGATCGAGCGTGGGCGTATGCACGTAGGTGTTGCCCATGAAACCCAGGTGCTCGTAGTCGTGGTCGTCGGAGATAATCAGCACGATGTTCGGTTGCTCAGCCGCCCGGGTC
>CAZUAM010000146.1:1595-12520 GCA_964618095.1 uncultured Planctomycetaceae bacterium
GCCGAGACAGCCGGCAGACCGAGGGCGGCCGCCAGCAGCATCACAAGGATTGGACTTCGTGGTGGAATCGACTTGGTCATGTGAGGTCTCCGTTGTGAAGAAGGTATCTGCGAACACTTGGAAGATAGTGGCCCCCGCTATGTTCGTGCTTGCCGATTCCCATTATCTTGTCGAGGCCCCCAGTTTTCAATCCCGAGATTGACGCGCTGGGCGGCAACGCGGATCGGGGCCAGATACTGGGCAATGGTCAGGGAATGACTCTCAGCCGGGGACCGGCCAAGCTGTGGGCATACTCAGACGGGAAGTCCAGTCGAGCAACCCCCGCCTCGCGAGAATCACGTGGCCGCCAACCAGTTCCCACGGCACGCCTCAGCCGGACGGACCGTTTTGGCCCCCCTGGATGAAGAATGCCCAACAGGAGCCGAGAAGGCTTGCCGTTGCAGGGCGCGTCTGCTAGGTTGGCCGAATCGGGCCCCTGCGGCGTAACCGGGTGGAAGCAGACTAATCAGATCGGGAGAAGTCCTATGTTTAGAAACCTGATTTTCGTTTTTTGTGCCCTCTTGTTGTTGGGACTGGCCGGCAACGCCCCGGGGCAGACGGCCTCGGGCACCACTTCGAAGGACAAGGCGAAGCCCAGCGGCCTTGACGCGGACCCTCATCTTGTCGGCTGGTGGAAGTTTGACGACGCCTCCGGCAAGAGTGCCGTGGATTCGTCGAAGCACCGCCGCAAGGGCACGCTTGAAGAGGGCCTGTCGTTCGAGCAGAATTCCGTCCCAGGCCGGGTAGGGAAGGCACTGAAGTTTGACGGCAAGAAGGGCTTCGTCCGGATAACCGGCTACAAGGGCGTTACCGGCACGCGGCCGCGGACCCTGGCCGCCTGGATCAAGACCAAGTCCACCAGGGGAGAAATCATGGCCTGGGGCCAGGAGGATTTCGGCAAGATGTGGGTCTTCGGGTTTATCCGGGGTCGCGTAGGCGTAACACCCGACGGCGGCTATCTGTACATCAACCCCCCGATCCATGACGATGCGTGGCATCACGTGGCCGTGGTGGTCGAGGAGGCCAAACGGCCCAACCTCCACGACAACGTCAAGCTCTACCTCGACGGTACGCTGGCCAAGATCCACGACATCGGCCTGTTGGACCTTTGGCCCGTCGATACCGGCAGAGAGCTGGATCTGAGGATCGGCAGGCGGTTCCAGGGCCTGATCGACGACGTGCGCCTTTACGACCGGGCCCTTTCGAGGGCAGAGATGAAGACCCTGTTCACGTTGCCGAGGAAACGCAACTGACCGGGATGGATCGGCTTCAGCGGGAGACGTAGACGCGTGTTTTGTTGCCGGGTGCGTTGCCCGGCTAAGCCAATACCCAGGCCAACAAAGCCTAGACTATTGCGAAGGGAGATAGACGATGGAAAACAAACCAGTGACACGGCGGGAGTTCATGGGCGAGGGGGCGAGGGTTGCGGCGGGCGTGGCCGCGGGCCTCGGCGCCGCGGGCAGCCAAAGCGTCCGGGCCGCCGCTGGGGCCCAGGTCGATACCTCCAAGATCCTCAACTACAATCCCAATATGGAATACCGCCGGCAGGGTTCGACGAACCTGATGGTCTCGGCCGTCTGCCTGGGCGGGCATTCGCGGAGCAACGTGGAGCAGCGGACCGAGATCGTCAGCCGCTGCATCGACGCGGGCATCAACTACACCGACGCCTGCACCCACGGCGAGGTCGTCCGGGACTGCCAGGCCTTGAAGGGGCGCCGCGACAAGATGTACTTGTCGCTGTCGCATTGCGGCCACGAAGTCCGTAACGAGAGCTTCCGCACCGCCAAGAAGCTGCTGGAAGTGCTCGACGAGACGCTGAGGGATTCCAACCAGGAGTACACCGACCTGTGGCGGATCACCTGTTACGAACCCGGCGGAAGACACACCTTCGACACGGCCTGCCAGCTCGTGGAGGCCCTGGAAACGGCGAAAAAGCAGGGTAAGGCTCGCTTTATCGGGTTCTCCTCGCACGACCGCCGCTGGATCAAGTTCATGATCGAGTACTTCCCGCAGATCGACGCGGTTTGCTTCCCGTTTACCACCATGAGTAAGGAGGCTCAAACGGATAGTGTCTTCCCCGCCCTGAAGAAATGTGACGTGGGGGCCTTCGGCATCAAGCCCTTTGGGGCCGGCTCGCTGTTCCGGGGCGACCAGGAAGAGAGCAACCGCCGCGGGCGCCTGGCGCTGCGCTACATCCTCCACAGCAACACGGTGATCCCCATCCCCGGGTTGAACAGCGTTGCGCAAGTTGACAACGCAGTCAAGGCCGTCATGGAACGCCGCAAATTGGACCTGAAAGAGCAGGCCGAGCTGGAGGGAGCCAGCAAGCAGATGTGGGCCAATCTGCCGCCCAGGTACCGGTGGCTGAAGAACTGGCAGTACGTGTAGCGCAGGGGACTACCGGCCGGCGGCACCGAACGGCCCGGCGAAAGGCATCCCTTGGCCCGGTCGAGCAGGGCCGGACCCCGTACGGCCTGAGGGTGAAGTTCGGGCGCTGAGGGAAAGCGACGTCACTGCGTCGCGTAGTTTGTTCGGAAGGGAGTGCGTATGAGACACTCGGCCTTTGTGTTCGTGTTGGCGGCAGCGGCGGCAGCGGTTCTGATCACGGCCTGCGCGCAGAGACGGGCCGGCGAGGAGCCTCGGGACAAACCAGAACCTCAACGGGCCGAACGGCCCGGGGTCGCCATAAAACCCGAGGTCAGCCAGGATCCTCCACCTGAGCGGAGGGTTGATGAGCCTGATCCTGACGAGGAACCCTTGCTGCTGCTTGACGAAGAGCCCCCCCTGCTGCTTAGCGACGGCGAGGGAGAGACTCTCCCGCCGGCCGGGCCCGTGGCCGACAACAGCCGCTGCCACCATTGCCACCTGAACTACGTGGACGAGGATCTTGCCCTTGTCCATGCCCGGGCCAACATCGGCTGCGCCGATTGTCACGGCAACTGCGACGCCCACATTGCCGACGAGTCCTGGGCCTCGGGCGGGAACGGCACGCCGCCGGAGATCATGTATCCCCGGGAGAAGATCAATCCGTTCTGTTCGACCTGTCACCCCCAGGACAAGATCGACCAGACGGAGCACGAATCCTTCCTGGCCGGCACCGCCAAGGAAAAGTACTGCACCGATTGCCACGGTGACCACCGCCTGGCGGAACGCAAGTGCAAATGGAGGTAGGCGTGCTCCTGGGTCCGCCAGCGCCTGCGGGAATCTTCAGATGACCCGTCCCGACACGGTTCCCTTGGCCGGCTATCGTCCGCTGCCAATCGAGGAAATGAAACAGCGAGCGGCCGCGTTCTATGCGGACGTGCGCAGGCGCCGTTCGGTACGCGACTTTTCCGACCGGCGGGTGCCCAGGGAGGTGATCGAGGACTGTCTTCGGGCGGCCGGGACTGCCCCCAGCGGCGCCAACATGCAGCCCTGGCATTTCGTGGTGGTCGGCGATCCGCAGCTCAAGCGGCAGATCCGCCAGGCCGCCGAAGAAGTGGAGCGCAGGTTTTACCAGCGCCGCGCAACCCGGCAGTGGCTCGACGCCCTGGCCCCCTTGGGCACCGACGCCGGCAAGCCGTTTCTGGAGAGCGCGCCGTACCTGATCGTGGTCTTCGTCCGGCCGTACGAGATCGGGCCGGACGGAAGCAAGCTGAAGCACTACTATCCGACCGAATCGGTGGGTATTGCCACGGGGCTGCTGATCACGGCGTTGCACGAATGCGGCCTGGTTTCGCTGCCCTACACGCCCAGCCCGATGGGTTTTCTGAACGAGCTTCTCGACTGCCCGGAGGGGGCACGCCCCATGCTGATCCTGGTCACCGGCTATCCGGCCGAGGGAGCCCTGGTGCCGGATATCCCCAAGAAGTCGCTCGACCAGATCGCCACCTTCGTTTGAGCAAGTCGTTGTTGAGAAGCAACTTCTTGTGACCAGTTTAGCCGCCGACGGCACGTCGGCGCGTGAACGGGAAGAGCTATCGCCGACGTGCCGTCGGCGGCTAAACGGGCAGCACGTTGGGTGTGCGCGAGCGCTAAGTATCTGAGTTTCCTCGCGAGCCCTTGTCCAACTGCTTTACCACCCAAAGGACCACGCCGCCGACCAGCCCAACACCGGCCACAACGAGGATCTCGATTGGCCCCAGGCTAATCAGATATCCCGGTATCATGCGATACGCTCCTCTCTGGAGGTTGAGTCCGCCGTGCCGTCTCCGGCGCCCCGGGCCGCACGAGACCGTCGCGCCGCAATCATCACACAAAGATAGACTCCGTACAGCGGGAGCCCGACCAACATCATGCTATAGGGGTCGGCCGGCGTCACCAGGGCGGCGACAAAAAGGACCATTGCCAATACCAGCACGCAATAGGCCGGGTCTAAGAGAACTTTCGCCATGGCGATCCTCCTTCGCGTTTCGTGGAGATGTTGTGCAGTGCCACTTAAGAGGAAGTCCGGAACCGTGCGCAGCCACAGCAACGCCAGCCCGATCACCCCGCGTTCCTGCCACGCCTCTTGTGCCAGGTCGCGAAACACTTCCGTCATTTCCGAGCCATACTCCCGGCGGAACGAGGCGGGATACGCCCGGATGAGCATCCGGTAGATTCGGACCAGAATCTCCGGCCACCGAGGTGATTGGGGCATCATGTGGCTCTCCCCTCGGCTGCCGGCATGGGATCGGACACCAGTCGCTTGCTGCGGGCGATCTGGACCACTCGCTCGAGATACTGGGTCTCCTCGACCGCAACCTTTCGACCGCCGGGGGTGAGCCGGTAATAGCGCCGTCGCCGCGGATCGTCGCGCCCCGCAGCCGGTCGCTCGGCCGACTCTTCGATCAGCCCCGCGGCCAACAACCGCTTGATCGCCCCATAAAGCGTCCCCGGCCCCAGACGCACTCGCCCATCGGACCGGCCGACTACTTCCTGCATGATCCCATACCCGTGCCGCTGCACATCGGCCAGCGCCAAGAGGATGTGGAACTCACAGCGTGTCAACCGGCCTGCGGGCTTCTGGTCCTCGGTCGAATCGTCCACGACTGGTCTCCCAACGAGGCGTAAAGTATCGTAGCACGATATATCTTACAACGAAACAACATCGCCGTCAACCCCCGGTTCGCGATCGACTGCCTCTGCCCCCAAATCAGGGGGCATGCGGCCACTGGCGGCTTTCGATGCCATTTCTTCGAGGAAGCGTGAAGATGGGATCTGGAGGTCTGCCATCGTACCGCGTGCCCTCAGAATTGGCGGAGATCCTGCCAGTCGATATTCCCCCGGGCTTCGATGCAGTAGACGAGCTTCTGGACGTAGAACAGGTCGGCCCTGCACCAGGGCAGATCGAGATAACGTTCCAGCTTCTCCGCCGGCTCTCCGAGAATCAACGCCCGGGCGGCGAAGATTTCGGCCGACACGGTGGGGAATTGGAAAGGGCATTCGTTCCGCCACATGGTCTCCACGTTCCACGCCATCCACCACGTGGGCCGGTGGTAATCGACGTAGACCCTCATCAGGTGCCGATGCGTGTCTCCCGCGTACTCGGAACAAGAACGGCCGACCTCGGGAGTCAGGTGTCGCCAGCGGTCGAAGATGCTCCGCAACGTCGGTACCTCGGTGATCAGGCCGCCCCTGGTGTACGCAAATTCGTACTCCAGGCGTTCGCGCATAGCCCGCCGGGCGGAAGTCAATCCCTGCTCGACGGCGGCGGCGTCCTTTGCGTGCCGGGCCATGCGACAGTAGGCGATCAGCCCGGCCAAGTGACCGTTTCGGCAGTCTTCCTCCATCTTGTTCGGCCCGGCGGAGACGAGCTCGCGGAGTTGTTGCCAGTCGGCCTCGACCTTGGTCCAATCGCCGGTCACGTGCGCCCAGAGCCAGAGCGGGTAGAGCCGTGCCGGCTGGCTGCGGGTGATGTCGTTCTGCACGCGTGTGAGGGGCTCGGGGGGAGGGTCGTACAGGGAGCGCGGCTCCCCTTGGCTTGGATCGTAGGTGCGCTGCCCGACAGGGCCGTGCAGCGGGCCACCCGGCGCGGCCATGCGGCCCACGTATTGCTTCACCTCGAGTTGCAGGTCGGCATCCAGGTGGGGATACGTCCGGGCGAGCGTGTAGAGTGTTTCGGTGGGTTCCATGAAGAACCGATAGCTCTCTCGCGGATGTTTGCCCGCCGGGAAGACCAGCGGCCGCCACCGGCGGGAAATCAGCTCGCCGACACAGCGGGACAACTTGCGGTGTAGGTCTTTCGCGGCGTCGTCGGGCGGGGCGCGGAACACGGCAACCTCCCAGATCAACCGATCCAGCTCCGCGTCGGAGATTGCCGCGGCGGCCTTCGCCTCCCCGACGAGCGGCTGCCCGCGGGTGCCGGGAATCTTCCCCGGCAGGCCCTTGGCCACGTGGCTTAAGCGCGACATCCCCAAAGTGTCCCAATCCCACGGGAGCTGCTGCACTTTCTCCCATTGCTGCGGCGTGAGCTTCTCGGCAGGCGGCTTGGAAGTCGTTGCTGCCTGGCCGCCGGGCTGCATCTTGTAGGCGATCAGCCCGACGCCCGAGTTGATCTCATGAGTGGGAAGATAATAAAGGCTGTCGCCGGCGACCGCGACCGGGACGTCGACGACCGATCCGCCGCCGTAGACCGCGGTGCCGCGGGGCAGCCATTCCTTGCCGGCCGGCAGCGGCCTGTTGCCCAGGACACGGGCCCAAATCCCCACGGCTTCACCCGGCTGGGGTTCGTGGATGTTGCGGCAGAAGGGCTCGCCGTACCCCTTGAGCGTCCGAAGGTCCATGGCGTTGACGTTGTCCTGATGGGTGTTGATCAATACGCGGCCCGCCACGCTGAGCTGGCATTGCTCGTCGTGGACCAGCAACAGGCTGTCGTGCCAGCCGTAGGTCCGCGACTGATCCATGATCGGCGTAACGTGGCCCGTCTGGGTGTCGAGATATCCCACGTTCATAAACGGCGAGTAATGCTGGTATCGGCTCCGCAGGAGCACACGGTACTTGACGATCACTTTGCCGTCGGGAGTAACCACCGGCGGGGCGCCCGTGCCGTTCATGCTCTCGCCGTAGACGATCGGGGTGACGAACTTCTGCCTGCCGCTCTGCGGATCGAGAACGAAGAACGTCTGGTAGGCCGGCTGCCGGGCCAACCGGCGGCGGAGGTATCGAAGCTGCGACGGATAGGTCTCCGGCTTCTCCATCAGCTTGAAGTTGGCCGCCCGCAGCTTTGCGTTCTCTTCCTTGGTGTGGCGCCAACTGGCAAAGTCGCCGAAGATTTCCCTGACCACGTCGTAGAGGATCGGGTTGAACGCGTCGAGCGAGATGGCCGGGGTGACCGTCACCATCACCGAACCGTCGGGGGCAACCACGGGGTGATATCCTCGAAAACTGACCCCGGGGAGCTTCGGGCTCTGCCAAACCCGGCGGCCGTCGCTCAACTCCAGCCCGTAGACGTGCATGTCCTCGCTGGCCACGTAGACCCGGGCGGCCTCGGCGTCCAGGGCCGGGCTCGATAGTATCGGTCCGCCGGTTGTGGCCGTCCAGCGGACCTTGCCGCCGGCAGTCTCGATGGCATAGAGCTTGCCGTCGCGGCTGCCGATCAATACGAGCCCTTCATGCGGTAGCGGCGAGTTCCATACGGCCGCACCGGTTGGAACCGTCCAAAGCGGCCGGCCGTCGGAAAGGCGCAGGGCATAGAAGTTCCCGTCGGCGGATCCGAAGAACACCTTGCCCTCGGCCACCGCACAGGCGTGGAGGACGGCCCCGCCCGCCCGGTACATCCAGACGTCCTCTCCCGTATCGCAGTCGATCGCGTGCAGAACGCCGGCCATCGTTCCGACAAATACCTTGCCGGCCGCCACCACCGGCTGGACGCCGCTCATGAGGCCCTCGTCGGGGAACAGGCGGTACCATTTGCGTGCAAACGGCGGGCGGATCTCCGCCGTGGTCGCGCCCGTTCGCGCAGGATCGTGCCCCAGCATCGGCCACTGTTGTTCGGCGGGGCCGCCGCCGAAGGTCAATTGTCCGAGAACACTCAGCCCGAGGGCCAAGCCAGCCACCCAACACGCAGGTTGTCGTTTCACCACGGCAATACTCCTATTTCCAACGCGGCCTCGCACGGCAGCCGGAGGCCTCGGCAAGGAGGGTTCAGGGTTCGGGGTTCAGTTCTCTCGCGCAGACGTAGAGAACGGGGATCTCAGCGCAAACTGAAACGAGCGCTCAGTTTCGGACTGTTTGATCGGTTCTGGCTTGGGCTCGCTCACCTGACTGCTCCTTAAACCTTGTCCAGGGACAGCTTGGCGCTGCTGCATTCGCCCACACCCCCGCCCGGGAGGGCGGGGTTGGAAGTACCGACGCCTATGGGACCCCGCCCTGCCGGGCGGGGCTGCTCTGGTCGAGTCGGAAGTCCGGCGTTGTCCCTGGAGATACCCTTACTCCCCTCGCGGTTCGGAGGGACCGGCGTCATCCGTGAGTTCCGCCTCGAAGGGGAAGCGATGCTCGTAGGCGGCGGCGATCATGGTGAAATAGATCGGCAGCGTGAAGATCAGGCCGATGTAGAAGACGTACACGCCCAGCGAGGCGATCAGCGAACCCACGACATGAAGCAGGAGTAATTCCCAAAAATGGTTGCGCGTCTCCCGCCAACTCATCCCCCAGGCCGTCGAGAAACCGACGTCCCGGTCGGCGATCAGCGGCATCACGAAGATCGTCTTGGTGCCTATCCAAAAGGTCCAGACCATCACGGCGATGCCGCCCAGGGTGAGCAGCGCCATGGCCGCGAAGATGAAGGCCACTTCTTCGCCGGAGGGCTGCGCTGGAGGCTGCGCCGGCGGTCCTTGGGGGGTCACGTTGGCAAGCATCGCGGTGAGCAACACGAATCCGCCGATCGAGACCGCGTAGAGTAGAATCATCGGCAGAACGGTCAGCAGTGCGATGACGAGGTGGGCGAGGATCGATCGGCCGGCCACGGTCCAGTTCCGCCAGAGCGTGTTGGCATTGAAGTGCTGGCCGCGCTGCGCACAAAGCCCGCAGGCATACAGCCCGCAGGTCAACGGGCCGGCCACCAGGAAGTTCGGCAGGCAGCAGCACAACAGGGCCGCGAGCGTGACGGCGCCGGCCAGGAGCATGGGCACCAGCCAATCCTGCCAGCGCCGCCCGTAGACCCGGAATCCTTGGCTGAGGTAGTCACCCAGGTTGGGAAACGGGCCGCTGCGGGCGTGGGGCCGCGGCGGCTGGCCGCGAGATTGGTCGGAGTCTGCCATCTGCCGGCGCCTCCCCGGGCATTGCGTGGCTGGTCTACAAGACAGGATAATGAGGTGGCCCGTCCCTGTCCACGGGTCCTGGTCTCTCTCGGCCGCGGATGATGCGGTCTCGGCCGGCGTTGCCGAGGCGGACGGGCTTGTATCCGCCCGGTTCGGTGCTGCTCCGCTGGGCCGTACCGACGGCTCTCTGTGTGTGGGCGACACGGCTGCCGCCGAGACCCTTGTGTAAAGAACTCGCCTTGGTGCTGAAACCTGCTCACAGGGACTTCCCGCGTTGAGACCGCCGCCATGCTGTGCCAACTGTGCCAATCGGACGAGGCCCAGAACTTCCACCACTTCATCCCCCGCACGGTGCACGCCAACAAGTGGTTCAAGAAGCGATTTACCCGCGAAGAGATGGCCCGCGGCATCGACGTGTGCGAGCAGTGCCACAAGGCGATTCACGATCTGATTCCCGACGAGAAGGAGCTGGGAAGACACTATAACGCCGTCGAGAAGCTGCTCGGCCATCCGGAATTAAAGAAGTATGCCGAGTGGAAAAAATCCCGCTGGCCGCCGGGAGGCCGAGGATCAGGTCCCCGAGTCGATAAGGACGTGACATGAAAGAAAAAACCGTGAAATGTTGGACCTGAGGGACAGAAGTGTCCAAGCGGGTACCATCTGGGGCCGAGGTCATCGGCCCTACCCCTCCGGCGGCTCGCCGCCACGCCCGTTAGCAGATTCGCAACAAGGCACGGAGGGCCGTTGCCACCGCCGTGATCCGGCGAAAACTGCGTCTACTCGTTTGGCTTTATGCCGGTGAATGCCAAAGGAAGGGGAAGAAAAAAATGCAGCGATACACGCAAAAAGTTTTCAGATCGGTTTTCGAGACCGGCCTTCGCCGGCGGGGTTTAAGGTTAATAGTATAACGTGTGTAGTGAAGTGGGCGAGGCGACCACGACGGAGCTATTCAGCCGCCTCCGGTCAGCCTACCAGTGCTTGGGGTTTATATCGGAACAGTCCAGCTCTCGCGGGTCATCGGACGAGGGCGCGGTTTTTACGCGTGCGACGCAGCCAGCTTGACGAGAATGAACAGAGAGAACCGTTCGTCCCCCGCCTCGAAGGGAGACCTTTCAGCTTTTGACGCCCCCGCTAGCTTCCGCACCATCACGAGGTGGCTGAAGGGCTTGACGCTTCTGGTAATCGGCTCCTGGGCACTGCTGGGACTGCACATGTTGCCGCGCAACAACGCGGGCACGGCAGACGCCAATCTGGGCCCTGATTCACCTGCCGGCAGGCCGGCAACGCGCTCCACGCGCTCGGCGACGGTCCCAGCCCCGTGGGGCCGGCTGACGTACACGCCGATCACCATCTCGCCGCCGCTGGAATTCGTGCCTCAGGCTGCCCCGTTGACTTCGGCGGAAGTTGAGTGGCATTTTCCCAACATGATCTCGGCACGACTCCGCGCCTTGCTCTCGGAGATTGGTCTTTCGGAACCCTTGCGGGAGGAGCTCTTCTCGCTGGCCGACGTCAATCCCGGAATCGAGGGCCTCACGATCTGCCCCACACGAGAAATCGTTCTCGGCCTCAGCCCCGAGGACCGATCCGCGCTGTACGCCGTGCTGGGTGAGTTTTCCCAAAACGCCGACCAAAGGTCCTCATTTCAGTTCCGCGGAGACTGCTTCGACG
>CAZUAM010000147.1:0-12454 GCA_964618095.1 uncultured Planctomycetaceae bacterium
CTCGCTCGACGCAAACCACCGAAAGTGCATGCAGTGAAAGCTTGAAAGGGGTGGTCGGCTAGCCCTTAAGATCCGGCTCATTCGAGGATCGACTTCAGGATCCTCAGCTTCGACTCCGCCCGAATCACTTCCGACTTCATGGCCTCGAGAGTTGATGCGTCGCGGCGTTTCTTCATAGCCTGGCCGAGCCGCGTCTGGGCAGCGTCCATTTCGGCCTCAGTCGCCATGATTGCCGATTCGGCGATGCTCCGCAGCAGGTCTACCTTGCGCCGCGCGGTCTTGAGCCTGATTTCGGCGATGGCCAGCTCACGAGCGGGGACGGCCCTCGGGTCGGCCAGGGTCAGCTTCTTGCGGCCTTCGTATTCCAACTGGGCAATCTCAGAATCACCTGCCGCGTCGGCAGACGAGGTGGCCAGGCTGACGAGGTCGAGCCGGGTGCCTTCGGCCCCACGACGTTCGGGACCGGCTCCGCCCGGGACCGCGGCGAGCCGCATCGAGGTGCCTCTGTCTTTTAGCGACAAGGGCGGCAGAGTTAGTGATGGCGTTGAGCGGGCGCTGCCCCGTGCGTCCGGTGCCAACGGTTCCGCCGTGGGCCGCGTGGGCAACGTGGGGCTCTCTACCGGCATCGCTTTCGGCGCAGGTGTTCGCGAAGAGGACCCGCGGGCAGCCCGGGCCGCCTGCTCTGCCTTGAGTTGCACGACCATCTGTTTGAGACTGTCCACGCTGGCCTTCAGGGCCTGCAATTCTGCCCGCAACTGGTCTCGCTCTGCCCGCAACACCTCGTTCACCTTCGTCAACTGGCGCGTCTCGGCCTGGGCCTCATCTGCCTCGGCAGCGGCGAGTTGCGCTGCCTCATCCAGGATCAGGTCTGGATCGGCGGGTGGCTTGACCGTGTCCTCTGGCGCCGGAGTCGCCACGGCTACGGGTCGGACAGCCGGAGTTGCCGCCCCGTTTGATTGAGCCTCAGCGGGCCGCACACCCGCCGCACCCGCCACCAACACCACCACCGCCAGGCAGGCGATCGGATAGATCAAACGCCACAGCGGCGAGCACCGCCGCGCCAACCGGGTTTTTCTGTCGAGTAACATCTGCATCCTCCTGTAGAATTGAGAACGGGAACCAAAGATTTGCAGCGAATAGGCACAGGAAAACTGCGGCCCGGCGGCCTGCTTGGCCAACGCGATCAGCGCCTCGACGTACGACTCCTTCGTCCGCCGCCCGGCCGCCCAGTCGTCGGCGATCAGCTCGGCCGCCAGGTAGGCCCGGGAGCGGATCCACCAGTACAGCGGGTGGAAATACAGCAGCGGAAACGCCACGTTGAACAGCAGGTGGCCCCAGCCGTCGCCCTGCCGGGCATGGGCCAGCTCGTGCAACAGGACGTAACGCAAGGCCTGGGCTCGATCCGCCCGGCAAGCGGCGCCCGGCAGCACGATCGTCGGCCGCCAGACCCCAAACGACAACGCCCGAGTGCAGCGCTGGGAGATCAACAGCCGAGGTCGCCGCCGCCGGGCGAAGGGAAGCTGCTGGTAGGCCTCCCGCAGCCAAGGCTCCGGCGGCCGGGCGGACCACAGCATCCGCACCAACAGCACTCGCCCGAACGCCAGCCACACCAGGCACCCCAGCATGCCGCCGATGTAGCCAATCGACAACGGGTAGCGCACGTCGAAAGCCGGCGCCGCTGCGGCCGACGACGAACGACCCACCGTCACGGTCGTGCGATCCCCGTCGGGTGTAGGCTGCAAGACTTCCGTGTTCGGCAATGGCTCGGGCTCCACTACAGCCGGTGGCTCCCGCGGCTCGGGGAGCATCACCACGGCAATACCGCTTTGGTCGGCAGCGGTGCCGACCTCCGGCGGCAAGCGGTCGGCCGGCATCGGCGGCCCGTCTTCCACCGTCAATTGAGCCAAGGGCGGCTCATCGAGCGGCTCGAAGACAGGCGGCGGGCTCTCAACCGCCGCCTCGGCCGGCCGCAAGGAGTTCGGGGTGACCGGACCGGCAGGCCAGAGATCCGGCAGCCGATACCTCGGCAAGGGCACGCACGCCAGGATCAGCGCGGCCAAAACGCCCAGGATCGCCATTTCGCCCGCCCGCTGACGGTGGATCGGCGAGCGCTGCAAGGCCACGCCTACGCAGCCGATCGCCAGCAGACACGTGGCGGCGGCCAGCAGCACGCCGCCCTCGTGCGCCAGGTACTGGAAAAGAGTGCTCATGGAACCTGTCTCTGTTTCTGCTTGCCCTTCCGGGCGTCGGCAATGAGGGCCTCCAGCCTGGCCAACTCCTCGGGCGTGGCCTGCTCGAGCGACAGCACACTCTGGACGAGTTGATCGACCGCTCCGTCGAAGGCCCGCTGCAAGAGTCGCGAGACGAGCCGCTGATTGGTCTTGTCGCGCTGGAGCACCGGTCTGTAGATGAACGTCCGGCCCTCCACGCGATGGCGGACCAGCCCCTTCTCTTCCATGGTCCGCAAAAAGGACTGCACCGTGTTCTGGACCATCGGCAGGGAGCGGCTGATCTGCTGGTGGACCTCGCGGACGGTCGCCTCGCCGGATTGCCAGAGGATTTTGAGGATCTCCAACTCGCGTTCGGTGGGCGTCGGCTCTGGGGTCATCGGGCTGCCCTTCACGATGAACGAGTTACCTAAGCTTAGTGATCTAAGTGTACTCATTTCGCCCAGTCCTGTCAAGCGTCAAAACCGGCCGACACGCAGACGGCCAGGTTCTCACGCTGCCGTGTGGGTGAACTCCTTCCTCCCAGGAACCCGACTTCACGCGGTCACCTGCCTACCCGGAAGTGGTACAGATGGAGTGAAAGGGTGTCAAGGCCGCGGCGAACGTGGATTGCCTTCAGGGTGGGTGAGGCTGGGAAACCTGGGAGTTCGGCTGAAGGATGCCACGGGCAGCGTCGGTATGCGGGACTTGGCTCGGCGGAGTGCCGGGGCTGCCCCCTGCCGCGGCGGAAAGTAGTCTTGTGAAATGGACGACTTCTCCAATATTTCGCCGCCTGAGCAGAATATCTGGAAGAGGATTCGCCTCGATCGGCCAGTTTCTACCCCAACACAAGGAGACACGAGTATGGCTTGGACCCGTTTGACCAGCAGACCGATCTGGCTGTTGTCGGTCTTGCTGATGGCGGTTTCCGTCACCGCCGCAGTCGCCCAGGATGCGTCCCAGAAGGAGTTTCAGCGTGGGTACTTCCTCCAGACCCACGAAGGGGACGCCGCCGGGGCGGCTGCCGCGTACGAGAAAGTCTTGGCCGCCGGCGATGCACCTGCCGCGTTGCAGGCCGAGGCCAGAGCGCGGCTGGCCCAGTGCCGCGAGGACCTTGCCACGGCGGATCTCGCGCGGCTGATGCCCCCCGATGCGCTGGCCTATGTGGAGATCACCCGGCCGGGCAAGCATATCGAGAAGCTTCTGAAGATGGTCGGTCTGGTGCGTACGCCGAAGGCCCCGGCCACCGATCCCCGGGCCAAAGGAATACCCCTGCCGGAGGGACTGTTTTTTCCGGACGATTTCACGATCAGCCCGCGTTTGGTTGCCGAGTTGAGCCAGCTCAGGGGGGCGGCCGTCGCAGTGACTTCGATCGACCCCCAGCGAGAACAGGCGGAGGGCGTGGCGGTGCTTCATCCGGGCAGCGACGATTTCCTTCGCGGGCTGCTGGAGACCGCCGTACAGTTCCTCCAGCCGGACGAGCCGATCGACGGTTTTAGGACCTATCGGTTTCAGGGGGAGGCCTGGATCACGACGACCTCTTCGCTGGTGATCGTGGCGAACTCGCGCCAAGAGGTTGCCGCAGCCGTGGCCCGGCTGAAGAATCCGGGCGCCGAGAGCCTGGCCTCTCGGGAGCAGTTCAAGCGTTGCCGGGCCGACTGCGGCGACGCCATGATGTTCGCCTACGTCGGCGGGCAGCAGATGATGGAGCGATTTGGCTCGCAGCTTTCCGGTGAGGAGGGGGCGATTGCGCGGGCGGTGTTGGATCTGGATCACTGGGAATCGTTGACGGCCGCGGTGGGCGCGACCGAGAAGGGCATCCAGATCGAGGCACGGCTGAACCTTGTGCCGGGACACCGGAACTTGGCCTACGGGCTGATTCAGACGGCCCCGTTGACCAAGCGGTCGCTGGACTATGTGCCGGGTGAGTCGGCCTCGGTGGTCCTGTTGGGACTGAATCCCCCTGCCGATCCCGCCGACAGCAGCGGGAAGGATCCCGCCGCCGAAAAAGGCGCCCGGATCCTGACGGTGATGGATATCGGCAGGGAGATCTTCGGCAACATCGAGGAGATCGCCCTGTTCGTATTGCCGCGGGAGAACGGCGGTGGACAAGGTCCTCCCGTTCCCGAAGTCGGGCTGGTGATGGCCGTCAAGGACCCTGCCAAGTCGGAGGCCGTCTGGAACCAGTTGCTGGCGCTGCCGGCCATGTTCGGCGCCCCCGGTGCCGCCGCACCTCGTGATGTCACGATCGAGGGCCATGCCGGTAAGGTGTATTCCTATCCCGACAGCCCACCAATCGTGATGGTGCCCGTGGAGGGTCGCGCGTTGGTGGCGGGGACGGAGGCGGCCGTCAAGGCCGCAGTCAAGGCCGGCGCGACCGAGAAGGGAATCCGCAACGACGCCACGCTCGGGCCGCTGGTGGAGAGTCTCGGGCCGACGGCCAGCAAGGCCATCCTGGTGGACGTCGGTCGCACGATTCGCACCGTCGCCAGTTGTCAGACTGCCGGGCGAAACTCGGCGGAAATTCCGCGGGACGTCAGGCAACTGATGGCGGTCGGGTCCCTATTGAAAGGCCTCAGGCTGTCTGCGGTCACCGACGAGGGGCCAAACCAGTTGGTCGTCCGCGTTGAGGCGACGGGCTTGCCGAACGTTCCGGCCATCATCAAGACGGTCGCCGCCGCTGAGTAGCGCGGGCGTCCACAGGCGCCGGTTGCGACTGAAACGAGTGAGGCCGAACAGCCCACGGCAGTGGCGCGATAGGGCCCCGCAAAGCGACCCACTACGACCGCAGCCAGGCGGTGAACTTGCGGCGGGACAGCGGGTGGGACATCCAGGAAGTGTCCGGCTCCGGCAACTTCATGGCCGAGTTGACGTCCAGCCAGCCGCGAGGCAGCGCCATCCGCCCGGTTGTCCCTCGGCGAGTAACCCAGCGGAAACAGCCCTGTTGTTCGCACAAGGTGGCCAGGTCCAACGTGGTGCGCGTATCCTGGGCCACGTAGTCGAGGACCTCCTGCCACTTCCCTTCCGCCCACATCCTGGGAGCCAACAGTCCGCTCATCCCCTCGGGTTTTCCCGGCAGATTCATGGCCTGCGCAGCGGCCTCCAGCGAGACGGGATGCCCCAGTTCGCAGAGGACGTGAAACATCATGTCCACGTGGCCGAGTGCCATACTCTTACACTCGTCCGCCATGCCCGACTCTTCCGCCAGGATCTGAAAATCAAATCCCAGGCCGTTCCAGGTCAGGATCGTATATCCATCGCCAACCATCGCCAGCAGGTGTTCGACGAGCTTCGCCACGTCCTCCCGACTCATCCGGTCGGCGGGCTGATCGTCGCCGGTGACGCCGTGCCAGACCCTTGATGTACCCGTGTCGGCCGGTAGCGTGGCGGCGCAGGAGATTCCCAGCGGCCGATACCGGCTCCAATCGGCGCCGTCGGGCCACTCTTTGGCGGTTTCGATGTCAAATGCGAGGTATTTGCGTTCCATGGGGGTGCTCTTCTGTGATCGATCGGCCTGCCGGTCCGACAGAGGCTTTCGTGGCAGTGTGGCACCAAGCCGCTGGGATTCTGGAAGTCTGCGATGTCGGTGTCGAGAATCGTGGTGGGAGAATCTGTTGGTATGAGCCCCCTTTTTCATGTAAGGTAGTCCTCTGCGGGAGGGCGGTAAAGTGGCAGGGACGCGGCGTGGCCTGGTCCCCTGAGAGCAAAGGTGCCGGAGGCACGGGATCGGAGGTGATGGACGGGAAGTCGGCAGATTTCTGGAGAGTTGGAGAGTGAATACCGGAAGTCGTCGGCATGTGGGAAACCACAACGCTAGCAGTGCTAGCACCACAGTATGTTGTAGGACGGCTCTTTTTGGGGCCCAAAATGCGGGAGCCACTTGCAAACTCTTCCTCCGATCCCTAGACTCCCACCCGACTTGCATCCCACTCGACGGTGACACGTCGAAGCTGAAGGAGTTTCGAGGCCAGATAGGGACATCGCCCCGCTGCCGTGCCCAGGGCCGGGCATGACCGGACGGCGGGAAAGGTCTTCCGGGTTGGACGTCAGGGACTGACGGACCGCACCGCCCCCCACCTGCGGCGGATCGGCGCCAGTCCGGGTAAGCAATCGCGCAGAGACTCGCTTTCCCCCGTCCCCGCTCGGCCAGACGGCGCAGCAGCAGATGCTTCGGACCCTTCTCGGCTTTCAGCCAAAAGCAGACACACCACGTGTCCAAGGAGGAGTGCATAATGGCTTATAAACCGTTGATTGGGATCAACACCGATTACCGATCAGCCCGCAGGGACGCCCCCGCGTTTGCTTTTCGGGCTGCGGGCTACTTCGATTCGCTTGCCAAAGCCGGGGCGGTTCCGCTGATCATTCCGCCCCTGGAAGACGAGGCCGATCTGAGCCGGGTGCTGGACCTGCTTGAGGGCATGGTCCTCGGCGGTGGAGCTGATCTGGATCCCCGACACGACGGATTCATGGTCCACCCCTCGCAACGATTGCTCGAGAGCCGTCGCGAACGGTTCGACCGGATGCTGATGCGGCTGATCGCCCGGCGAAGAATGCCGGTGCTGGGCATCGGTTGCGGGATGCAACTGCTGAACGTCTCCCAGGGCGGCAATCTACATCTGCACATTCCCGAGGACCTACCCCGCGCGCTGCCGCACATCGACGCGATGGATCCGGCCCATCGCCACGCCTTGGAAGTAGAATCAGGCTCGTTAATGGAACGGGTCTACGGTGAGGGGGAGATCCGTGTCAACAGCTTGCACCACATGGCGATCGACGAGGTCGCGGCGGGGTTCGCCGTTACCGCACGTTGTCCCGACGGCGTGATCGAGGCCATCGAGAGCACGATGGACGACTGGCTCGCCATCGGAACCCAGTTCCATCCGCAAAGCGACTCGGCCTCGGCCCTGGACCTGCGAATCTTCGAAGAATTCATCGCCGGCATTACCGGCAAGGTAGTCGAAATGCGGATGGTCGCTTGATGACGGCCGTGGTCCACGCTTCCAGGCGGTTAGCCGAGGTGCCGGTGGACAGTGGGCAGTAGGCAGTGGGCAGTAGGAGGTGGTCAGGAATCGGTCCGCGCAACGTATGACGACCGCCGGGTCGCAACTGATAACTGAAAACTGATAACTGAAAACTCACAACTGATCACTGATCACCCACAACCAACAGCTCACAACTCCCCTGCAGAGATCAGAGGCAAACTATGGCCACACTCTTGCGGCTCGACAGGGCACACGCCCCCGACGGGCGTCGCCCCGTGGTCGGCGTGTTGGTCTCCTCGAAGTGCACCCAGGTGGCGGCCGCCTTGGTTTCTGCCAGCGGTCGTGGTCTGGGCGCCCGGGTCGACCTGTGTGGGGCCATCACCGCCGGGGTCCCCAAGGAAACGGCGGCCCTGTTCGGCCGCTTGACCGGCGATGGCTCATGTCCGGCGGGCTTGCTTGCGGTGCTTCGCGCCCAGTTGGCCGAGATCCAGGCCTCGCTGGTGGCCGACCTGCTGAGGTCCTCGGGAGTGGCGTCCAGCGCGGTCCTGGCCGCCGGCGTCCACGATCCGGGGCTCTGGACGCTCGACGGGAGCCAGTCGCGCGGTTACCTGGGACTATGCGACGCCGCACGGCTGGCCGAATCGACCGGCTTGAGCGTGATCGACGCCTTTCCGGCTCGGGACCTGGCACAGGGTGGACTGGGCGGACCAATCACCGCAGTGGCCGAATGGGTCCTGCTGAAGCATCCCGAATGCAGCCGCGTGTTGTTGGACCTGGGTCGGACCCTGCGGATGACGTATCTGCCCTCCCATTCGGCGGGGAATGTTCCACGTCCCGCCGATGGGTTGGCCGCCGATCACGCGGCCTCGCGAATCCTCTCCTTCGAGGTGGGACCCGGCACGCGCCTGCTCGATCTGCTCGCCGAGCGGCTGACCGACGGACGGCACCGGTTCGACCCGGGCGGGCGGCTGGCGGTCCAGGGGCGACGCATCGGAGAACTGGTCGACCACTGGCTGGCCGATCCCTATTTCGATCGTCCGCTTCCGCGCTGGCATCCTCGCGGTGTGCGGCCGGAGCGATTTCTCACCGATTCGCTGCAAATGGCGGTCGATTCCGGCTGGTCGGTCCAGGATCTGTTGTGCTCGGCGACTCACTTCATTGCGGAGAGCGTCGAGCTGACCTTGCGCAGACGGCTGCCCGAAGACGTCAGGATCGACGAGATCACGCTGACCGGGGGGGGCCAACAGAACGGGCTGTTGTTGCGAGAAATCGCCCGCACCACCCAGCTCCCGCTCGTGCGTCTGAGCGAGTCGAACATTCCCGACGAGGCCTTGGGCCCGGCCGTCGTGGCCGTATTGGCCCTGCTTTACCTGGACCAGGTCCCAGCCAATCAGATGGCCGTTACCAAGGCGGAGGTCCCCCGTCCCCTGGGTCGGCTGACACCCGGCTCGCCCCAAAACTGGCATCGGCTGTTGCAGACAACTGCCGACAGCAGCCCTGGGCTGAGGCCGCTTCGCAGTGCGTTGTAACAGGGCGGGAGGCGGGCACGGGAACCTCTTGCCGGAACCGCCTGATGAGTGCCGCCCACAAGAGGTGCCCGTCCCTGTTCTCAGGCCTTCGGACAAACTGCACCGACACGAATATGTCCGGCTCGGCAGGTCTACGGTGCAAGCTGATTCGCAAGAATAGGAGGGCAGGATAGATTAAGGGATATACGTTATGAATTCCGATAAGTAAAATGAAACAGAGAAAGTCCGCGTTGACTGCCGACTCGTGTTTTCCTGGTGGCTGGGGGTACTTACGGTCGACCGGTACCCATCGTAAGTGAAATAGAGTACGAGGTTTATCGCGAATTGCCCCACTGTATCCCCGGGAGAATGGGTCCCCGGGAGAATGGGTCGCTGTTGGGCCGCAGAAATTGGGGGCATAGGACTGGCAGGTCTCCATCCGGAGGGCTCCATCCGTCGACTCGGTAGGCTTCGCAGTTTTCCTGTGTTCCCATGAGTTCTCCACAGTGCTGCCGCGCAACTTCCCCATGAAGGTCCCCACACCCCACTATCTGTTGTTCTCCGAGGCGAACGGCCCCGGCGGTTCGGGCCGATGGCGCTTCCTGTTGCGGAGCACCGATGGTTCGGAGCAGTTCGAGGCGGCTGACGTCGAGCCCGGCGTGCAGGGAGAACGGCTGGACCTGTTGACGGTCGTCCGCGCGTTGGAATCGCTGGACCAACCTTCTCGAGTTACGTTGATCGGTGGCAGCCGCTATATTCGGCAGGGGATGCAGTATGGTCTGTCGGAGTGGCGGAGCAACGGCTGGCGGTGGGAGTTTTTTGGGCAATTGGCACCGGTCAAGAATGGCGACCTCTGGCAGCGGATGGATCGTGCGTTGCGGTATCACCGGGTAGAGTGTTGCCGGCGGCGGTTCGATCCGCCGCACGGGCCGTTGCCCGCAGCGGAGACGGCCGGGGCCGAAAAGTACGGGGGAAAAGACAACCAGATAAGGATTCGCGTTCCGGGGCGAAGTGGGTTAAGATATCGGGTGCCGCTGCTGCCGGCTCAGCGGCGACGGCGGATTTCCGCCCTCCTGCGGCTGTGGCGGCGACGTGCGGTGCGATCATGGACGGCTTTGAAACCTAGCCCTTGGCCGGGATAGGAGCTTGCAAGGAGGTGTGTGTGTGCGAACTACGGTAACCTTGGAAACGATCGGCCAACTGATTGAGGGAAGGCACGAGAACCCGTTCGAGCTGCTTGGGCCGCACGAGGTAATCGACTCGGGACGTCGAGTGGTGGCAGTGCGTGCGTTTCTGCCCGAATCGACCCGGGCCTGGGTGATCGATCCGGCCCATGCCCGCCCGTTCGGTGGGACATCTCCATGCCCCATCGATGCTAGGTCGCGGCCGATGCGGCGGATTCACCCGGCGGGCCTGTTCGAGGCGATTTGTCCTCACCCCAACGGGAAGGGGCCGCTGCGGTACATGATCCTGGCGGCCGACAAGGCTGGGAAAAAGAGCATCATGCACGATCCCTACTCGTTTCCGAACTTGTTGACCGACTACGATCTGCATCTACTGAACGAGGGGACGCACTGGCGGTGCTACGAGAGGCTGGGGGCACAACTGCGGACGATTGACGGGGTAGACGGCGTAAACTTTACGGTTTGGGCGCCCAACGCCACCGCGATCAGCGTGGTGGGCGACTTCAATGCCTGGGACGGCCGGCGCCATCCGATGCGCAAGCACATTCCCAGCGGCTTCTGGGAGTTGTTCATCCCGGGGCTGGGCGAGGGGACCCTGTACAAGTTCCAGATCCGCCATCACGACCAGGTGTTTGAGAAGGCCGATCCGTTCGCTTTTGGCGCCGAGGTGCCTCCCCGGACCGCCTCCAGGGTGGTCGATCTGGATCGCTATCAGTGGCACGACTCGGAGTGGTTGTCGCGACGCCGGGAGGCCAACTGGCTGGAGCAGCCGTTGTCGTTCTACGAGGTTCACCTGGGCAGTTGGAAGCGGCCCGGCGACGATCCCTCCCGCTGGCTGACCTACCGCGAACTGGCGCATCAACTGGTCGACTACTGCAAGCAGATGGGATATACGCACCTGGAGTTGCTTCCGGTCAATGAGCATCCTTTTTCGGCCAGTTGGGGGTATCAGACGGTCGGCTATTACGCGGCCACCAGCCGCTACGGAACGCCGCAGGATTTCATGTATTTTGTCGACCTTTGCCACCAGAACGGGATCGGTGTGGTCTTGGATTGGGTTCCTGCCCATTTTCCTCGCGACGGTCACGGGCTGCGGCGGTTTGACGGGACGGCGCTGTATGAGCACGCCGATCCCCGCCGGGGAGATCATCGTGACTGGGGGACCCACATCTTCAATTACGGCCGGCACGAAGTCCGCAACTTCCTGATCTCCAACGCCCTGTTTTGGTTCGACAGGTACCACGTCGACGGGGTCCGCGTGGACGCGGTGGCCTCGATGCTCTATCTGGACTACAGTCGGCACGATGGGGATTGGTTTCCCAACGAGTTTGGGGGTCGGGAGAACCTCCAGGCCATCACGTTTTTGAAGGAATTGAACGAGCAGGCCCACTTGCAGTTTCCGGGCGTGCTGACGATTGCCGAGGAATCGACCGCCTGGCCCGCCGTCTCCCGGCCGACCTACGTGGGCGGATTGGGATTCAGCTTGAAGTGGAACATGGGCTGGATGAACGACACGCTGGGCTATATCCGGCACGAGCCGATCCACCGCAAGTACCACCACGACGAACTGACCTTCAGCCTGATTTACGCCTTCCACGAGAACTTCGTCCTGCCGATGTCGCACGACGAAGTGGTCCACACCAAGGGTTCCCTGCTGGACCAGATGCCCGGTGATCTCTGGCAGAAGTTCGCCAATCTGCGGCTGCTGTTCAGCTACATGTGGACGCACCCCGGCAAGAAGCTGGTGTTTATGGGGAGCGATTTCGGCCAGTGGAACGAGTGGGACTACGATGGCAGCCTGCAATGGGACCTGATGCAGTGGGAATCGCACCAGGGGCTGACCAAGTGCCTTGCCGATCTCAATCGCCTCTATTGCCGCGAGAAGGCTCTCCACCAGCTCGACTTCGACGGAAACGGCTTTGAGTGGATTGACTGCCACAACTACGAAGACAGCACCTTCAGCTATATCCGCCGCGCGAAGGATCCGGCTGATTTCGTGGTTGTCTGCTGCAACTTCACGCCCGTCCCCCGCGTGGCCTTCCGCCTGGGAGTCCCCCAGCTCTGCTGGTACGAGGAGCTGTTCAACAGCGACTCCTCGTACTACGGCGGTAGCGACCTGGGCAATGGACCGGGAGTGATGGCCGAACCGGTAGAGAGTCACGGGCGGCCCGCTTCGATCCAGGTGACCCTCCCCCCCCTGGCCACCTTGGTCTTCCGGCCGCGGAGGTAACGTGCCACGAACTCATCGCGCGACACTCAGCTAGCCCCACCCGGCAGGGTGGGATCCCGGGCACCGACATCAACCCCACCCTTCCGGGCGGGGCTGTCGGTGTTCCCAAGCACGGATGTGCGGTGAGGACTCCGCTGCCGTGCTTACTCGCTTCGCTCGCGGTACGGTGGCCGCACCCACTCCAGGCCGGCCGCGGTCTTGAGCTCGTCGTGCCAGGCCTGGAGCATCTGCCCTTGATCGGCACCGGCCACGTCCATGTAGGTGGCGTAGTTGTCGACCTCGAACCCCATCCAGAGTTTGCTTTGCGGTGGGTTGATCTCGGCGACCCGGATCACGTTGGCGA